>JAJRBL010000170.1 GCA_028679485.1 Methanospirillum sp.
CGCGACCTGTCTTCATTCCCGATCTCTCCGGGATAATACGGAAAAAAGAGCTGGGGATCATTATCGCAGGATAAATCGTGAGAAATAACCCACCTGACGGTAATCGAAGATCTGAACTTAAATGGGCTATGTTGAGATCCCAGGATGTATATTACTTAGTTCGTCTTTCCGTGGAAATTCAGACGTGCCACCTGGGCAGATGCCCCGTTCGTCGTGCAGTCCTCTACGGCACATGATCCCGAACCGCAGTTTACGTCACCTGCACCACTGACGCACGTGTGATCTTCAGGACCCATTCCAGACAGAGGATATACCATGGGGGTTTCATATCTCTTACGCTGATGCCTCAGCTCATGAAGTTCCGTAATCATGCTTCTATTATGATACTGTCTCTATGTAATTAAAATTCATGGTATTCATGACCTGATGATCTCCCTGGGATCTGCCATATTAACCAGGGTATACATCCGGTTTGTCGTACCAAAACTGACCGTATGAAACCAGGCCTTCCTGAAATCGTCGTACGTCTTCCCTTCATTCAGACTCCGTGTTACAACCGCCACCGAGGTGAACAGAGTATATTGATCGGGAATAAAGGGGATATATCCATCAGATGAGTTCCCTGACTCCTTGCGGATAGACCGGCTCGATACAATCTCCTGCAATGCCGGAAAAAAAGGGTTTTTTAGTGAAACCGGTTTATTTACGTATCATATCGATGAACGCTTCAACACGGGTCCTGATCTGTTCGGTGTCTGCAGGTGAGTAATCGGTCTCTACCTGCATGACCGGAACGTTCTTCTCCTTCATCTCTTTTGCAAGGATACGGGATTCGACGTTATAGGTATGACAACCGATCCAGGTGATATCGACGATCCCGTCTGCCTTGTACTCCTTCGAAACCTGGGCAATAATACTCATGCGATCCTTGTTCGGGCTCATACAGGAGCAGGGGGTCTTCAGGTATTTCCGTGCGACTGCCCGCACAAGGTCAGGCTCACTGACATCAACATCGTAGAGGTACTGTTTCATGCCGGCACAGTTCTCAACGTATACAACGGCTGCTCCGGATTCTTCAATGATCCTGATGACTTTTTCTGCACCGAGCCCGGTAGGGACACCGGTAACGATGATCCGCGGGGTGTCTTTCGGGAATGCTCCCTCCCCGGCAGCAGCCATCTTTTTTCCTTCCCCAATAAGACCCTCGAGGTGGGAGTTGAACTCTTCAGGATCGTAGGTAAAATTCCGTGCCCAGGTTACCTTGAGCATATCCTGGCCTGATATTACCGGCGGGTCGGCCTTGTTCAATGCAGCAACCTCCCTGATGAGTCCCCGTTGTCTGTTCATCCGGTCAATCGCGGCCCTGAGCGACTCATTCGTGATACTAACTCCGAGTCGTTTCTCGATCTCGGTTTTACACCGCTGGACCTCGGAATACCAGTACTCATCCTGGGCTTTTCCTTCCGGACCCTGGGGAACCTCCAGCACGACGGTCGGTTTGAAGGTGCTCATCAGTTCAAACATCTTCTTTTTGCCGTCACAGGTGGTCTCACCGACGATGAACTCGGCATTAACAAAGAACGGACATTTGTCGGTGATTGCAAACCCATAACTCGATTTAATAAGTGCACAGAAGTTCCTGGGGAGATCACGTTCTCCATCGGCTATCGGTTCCTCCTTGGTTGCACAGAGGGCTACCGGAAATCCTCCGGCTGCAAGAACCAGTTCCTGCGGTGCAAAAACACAGTAAAATCCGACAATCGAGACATTCTTCTGTTTGAGTGCGGGAACTTCGGCAGATGCCCGGGGCATTGCCTGATCAAACCATGCAAGTGATTCTGCTCTCATGTATGCTCCGATATAACAATAAAAAAACCGGCAGGGAGATCAATTGTCGATACCCGGTTACAGATGCTGTGTACCCAAAGACATGCTCTCTCCCCTGACCCTGTCTCTCAGTAATATCACATTTGTGATGAATATGAACGTATAGCCCGGATTTTTTTAGGCATTATTCTATCACCCTGAAATCTTTAAATTCGGTTAAAAAGATTTGGATGGGACAAAGAGAGAAAATTAGTACCAGGATACGCAAAACAACCAGGATATCGGGATTTTCAGACCATGCGGATCTGAACAAACGGCCAGGGATCAGGATGACAGAGGGAGAGCACCGCACCGATGGCTCCTGAAAACTCTGCATGAAGAGGAACGGTAATCTCAAGGCTGATAAGTTGTGATATCCTGGCGATGATATCTCGGTTTGCCGAAACCCCTCCCGTAAAAACCACAAGAGGGGTCATCGTAAGGCGGGATGCGAGTGAAACCGTTCTTCGTGCGATTGCATCATGGATACCGGCGACGATCTCCGGAACCGGGTATCCCCTGGAGAGAAGCCCGATAACCTCTGATTCTGCAAATATCGTGCACATGGAGGATAAACGAAGCGGCTCGACATCCTTCCCGATATCCCCGAGATCTCCTAGTGATAAATCCAGGGTATTCGCGAGAATCGAGAGAAACCTTCCGGTTCCTGCTGCACATTTATCGTTCATGATAAAATCAGTCACTTTCCCGCTCGCAAGGACAGATATCACCTTGGCATCCTGACCTCCGATATCGAACACGGTCCGGCATCCCGGAACCAGGTACACCGCACCCTTTCCATGGCAGCCGATCTCATTACTGATTCCGGATGCCCCGGTCACCATCTTTCTGCCATAACCTGTTGCAACAATGCCAGAGGGTTCTATCTCTGCTTCTCTGATCAGGGTGCCGATCAGATCTGCAATGCACTCCTCATATGAAACACCGGAAGCTGCCGAACAGAGCAACCAGGATGAGCCGGTCCAGAAGGCTCCTTTTATCCTGGTCGAACCAGCGTCTATCCCGAGATATGCACCCTGTGACTGAGAAGACATCTCTTCAGAAGATCGTTTTCTGAACGTATTATCTCTCGTTTTCAGGGTTAATCCTCCTGCTTTTCGCTGAAACCAGGAGAAGGCCTGCAGAAGACCGGAAGGTTACTATCCTGTATCCGGCCTTCTCGAGGAGAATGCGAATATCTGAACGTGAAAATAAACGTGCATGCGAGAGAAACGTGGATGTTACCCTTTCTCTCTCATATCTTCTGCCCATCTCGCTCCCCGTATCAAGGAATACCACAATAAGGGATCCACCCGGAACGAGCGACATGCAGGCCTCGTTTAGTACCTTTTCAGGATCGGTGACTACCTCAAGTACCGTGATGAGAAATATCTGGGAAAAACAGTATTTTTGGAACGGAAGTGCTTCACCATCTCCCAAAACCACACGGACCCCCCTTTGATACGCCATTGTGCAGAGGGGAAGAGAGAGATCGATGCCGAACAGGATCCCGAGTGCAACTGAAAAACGTCCGGAACCACATCCGATCTCAAGGATTCTCCCGCTGCCAGGTAACAGGAACAGACGGATAAAATCCTGTTGCAGTCTGAATAACTCCCCGCAGGTGTCAAACCAACGGTCATACTCCTGGGCATGGGTTACGAACGGGTTATCCACCGGTCTGGTTCTCCCGGGAATTTCCATAAAGCCTTACCTGAACCTTATCCCGAAGTTTTCCCTCCATTCTCCGGAGTTTTTCCATATCAGGCTTTCCATCATGGTAATAATGGAAGAGTACAGAGACAAAATCTTCGCAGAGATCCATCACCTCTTTGCGAAACCTGATCTCAATATTGGTATCACCGATCCAGCCCTTTATAGAGAATCCCTCTTTCAGTTCAAACTTAAAAAAACCCGGGCCCATCTCCCCGAGGGTCATTACTGTCCCGAATGACCGTAAAAAACCAATAAAAGGTTCTGTAACAGGTCCATCGAGGATAACCTCCCTCATAAAGGCACCGTCTGCACATACCTTATACCTGACCGACCGGATTATTCGCATTCCTGGCTATCTCCTCTATCGCCCGGACGGCCTGAAGACACTCCTCATCGGTGGTGAACCAGGAGAGGCTGAGACGGACAGAACCTAATCCGCCATCTATCTCCTTGTGAACCAGCGGGGCGCAATGAAGTCCTGACCGGGTGATTATCCGGTACCCGTGGTTCAGAATGAATCCAAGATCCTCATTATCAAGTCCCTGGATATTCAGGGAAATTATGGGTAGATCAGGAGATTCATTATGAATGATGACACCAGGCAGATCTTTTAATCTGTCAATCATCATCCGTGTCTGTCTTCTCCCTTTCTCTTCGATCCTTCTCTGCCCGACGGTCTGCACAAAATTAATTCCTGCAGCGAGTGCAGCAAGACCAGGGAAATTATGGGTTCCTGCCTCGAACCGTTCAGGGAGGTCACGGGGATGTTCAAGAGAGACCGAGTTGGAACCGGTCCCCCCGAATCTGACCGGGTCAACCTGTTCAGGATCCCTGATGACAAATCCTCCGGTCCCCGGAATCCCGAATAATGCCTTATGTCCGGTGAAGACATAGGCATCAACCGGCATACGATCCAAATCGAGGGGGATATGTCCTGCAGTCTGGGCACCGTCTGCGATACA
>JAJRBL010000171.1 GCA_028679485.1 Methanospirillum sp.
GAAAAGAGGTTTCCGTCATCGATTCTCCTGCAATCCAAAACTCAAATCCAAAGATACTGGAAAAACTCCTCGCCAGCAGGCATCTCACCTTTGAAGGAGAACATCTGACAAGCGGGGGGGAGATGATCCCTGTTGAGATCAGTGCACATCTTTATTCTGAAGACGATTGCCTGTACTGCCTCTCCATCTGCAGGGATATTACCTCCAGAAAAAAGACGATGGCCGAATTGGGCCGGGCACTCAACCAGATAAGCACCAATGTGTATCAGATGGCCACCATTGGGGATAAAATCCGCAATCCCCTCTCCGTGATACTGGCGATAGCCGAAGAATATCGCAATCCAGGCTCTGATATGATGTTCCAGGCAATCAGGAATATCGATGATTTTATTGCACAGCTGGATCTGGGATGGATAAATTCGGAGAAAGTGAGAACATTTCTGCTGAAAAATTACGGAGTGGAGATTCAGGAGATACTCCCTGCGGATGAAAAAGGGTCAATCACCGGTTCAGGTTAGAAAGTACTACTGATCACCTCGGAATTGGAACGAATTTTTGTTACCCTGGTCCGTTGAAAACCAGGCAATTTCCTGAAAGTGAGTACCGGTCATGAGGTAAACCTGGTTACTCCGATGCAAGTATATGGCCTGCCTGCTGGTATTTCCTATATATCCTGCCAGCACTGATGGTTTGTTATAATATGGTTTTTCTTAGGGATAGTACATAGTATGCCTCAAGTCAGAAGGTACCGTCAACAAGGAAAAAGAGGTGTATCTGCATGTTTTGATACTTACTCTAGGCCGTATAGGAACCTGGGTTATGCAAAAGAAAAAAGAGACAGAGAAAGATCCTTTAGGAATATGAAAGATATGGAGAAACAAGAGATCGGAACAAACTTTTTCATCCCGATGCCGGTTGTCCTCGTCGGGACACAGGTTGAGGGAAAGGCAAATTTCATGGCTGTAGGCTGGATTACCCGGGTAAACGGTAATCCACCGATGATCGCCTGCGGGATTGGAAGTCAACGATTTACTGCAAAGGGAATCGCAAAGACCAGAACCTTCTCGGTGAATATCCCGTCATCGGATCTCCTGGAGAAGACTGATTACTGTGGCGTAGTATCAGGGAAAATTACCGACAAATCAAAGGTTTTCGATCTTTTCTATGGTTCTCTTAAGACCGCACCTATGATCCGTGAATGCCCGGTTACCCTCGAATGCAGGCTTGTCCAGAGTGTGCAGCTTCCGTCACATACTCTCTTCATCGGGGAAATCGCGGGTACATATGCCGATAGCCGGGTCATCAGAGATGGCAGACCTGATTTCCCTGCAGTCGATCCGCTCTTCCTCACGATGCCTGACAACCGGTACTGGAATCTCGGGATACATATCGGGGATGCATGGAGTGCAGGAAAGAAGCTGATTAAAGAGTGATAATATGACAAAGGTAGTGACGATCAGCGGAAGTCCACGGAAAGATAGGAATACATCCCGTATGATCAGGCATATTATCCATGAACGTGAGAACGAAGGGAAACCGGGTCACGATGAGATGGCAGGAGACCTGGTATGAAGACACTCTTCGATGAAACCCGTATCGGGATGATGGAACTTAAGAACCGGCTTGTCCGCTCGGCAACCTGGGAGGCGGTAGCTGACGAAACCGGCAGACCAACCCCCAGGCTTATTACGGTGTACCGGGAACTGGCCGAAGGTGGGGTAGGTCTTATCATCACCAGTGCAACCTCGATCACAGAAGATGCCACACGTCTCCATGGGATGCTCGGCATTCCGAATGATTCGTATATTCTGGCGTACCGGGAGCTGACCGGGATGGTCCATGAGAGAGGATCTCCTATCATCATGCAGCTCTCGTTCACTGGCAGGAACGGGGAGATGTGGGAGCCGAAAGATCCTTCCCTGCAGGAGATTCGATCCATCGTGCAATCGTTCGGTGATGCAGCATTCCGGGCCAAACTGGCTGGTTTTAATGGTGTGCAGATCCATTCCGCCCATGGTTTCTTCCTCTCCCGGTTCCTGAATTGCAGGAATAACACCCGGACTGACGGGTATGGCGGAGATATCCAGGGGAGGATACGACTCCTTCTTGAGATCTACGAAGAGATTCGGGTAAGAACCGGGCCTGATTTCTCCATCCTCGTCAAGATCAACTGTTCTGACTTTGAAGGGGAGGACGGGGTATGGGACGCCTGCCGGGCTGCCTGTTTCCATCTTGCAGAAGCCGGTGTCAGCGGAATCGAGATCTCCGGAGGGGTAAGCGGATCTCCGTTTCCTCCTCCTGAAATCCAGTACGGTGAATCAGTATTCCGGGATTATGCAGCAGAGATCGCGGAGAAGGTGACTGTACCTGTTATCCTGGTTGGACTGAACAGGACGCCTTTGGTATTACGTTCAATTCTCAACACCACTAGAATAGGGTACTTCTCCCTCTCCCGTCCGCTTATCAGGCAACCAGATCTGCCTGGTATCTGGCAGGCCGATCAGGGACAGCCTGCTGCATGTATCTCATGTGACGGATGCAGAAAGCAATCAGAGACCGTCTGTCCGCTCAGGGAATAAACAGTCATGGTATCGGCGACAGTACGAAAAAAGGTGAAGAAATGAAAGATTACGCAACAATCGGAAGAGAGAAACTCCTTGAGATCGACGGGGAAGCCGGTGTCAGGGTCGCAAAAAGTTTGAATGAGATCTGCCCTGACCTGGTCAGGTACCTCATCGAGTATTCGTTCGGCGAGATCTATGCACGGGATATCATTGACAACAAGACAAAAGAACAGGCGGTCGTGGCTGCCCTGACGGCGATGGGGACAGCCGCACCACAGCTCAGGGTCCATATCCATGCAGCCCTCCATGTGGGATGCACGCCCGAAGAGATCAGGGAGATCATCATCCAGATGAGCGGGTATGCCGGTTTCCCGGCCACCCTGAACGCCATGGGTACGCTTATGGAGGTTCTGAAAGAGACCGGCATGCCCCTCTCAAAGGAGTCAGTCCACGCCGGATCAGAAGACCGGTACCAGCGGGGAAGAATGATACTTGCAGAGATTGCCCCTCACCAGGAGGAGGTGCTTAAAGAGACATTTGACCCGATAAATCCTGATATCACCAGATATACCATAGAGTTCGGGTACGGGGATATCTTTTCCCGGGGTATCCTGTCAATAAAAAACCGCGAGGTTGCGACCATAGCGGCACTTGCTGCCAAGGGTACCGCTCCTTCACAGCTCCGGTTCCATATCGGTGGCGGCCTTAGAGCCGGACTGACCGAGGCCGAAATTGTCGAGATCATGATACTAATCTCCGTTTATGCAGGTTTTCCTGCAGCATTGAACGGCATCCTCGCCACCCGGGAGGTATCCTCCTCCTTGGAAGAGTTTAAGACGAACACCTCTTATACTCGTTGAAGATTACTCCGGTGATACCATGGGAACAGTAATCGCATTCAACCGAAATCCGGTGAGGAACTGGAATACGGCAATACTGTTCATAATGAACCCCGGGATTCCTATCTCTCCCTTTCAACCGGTTTTTTACTCCCGCACTTCTTCGGGAGAGAACAACCGTTTGTTATGAGGTACTCTGATCCCCATGTACAGAGCGACTCAAGTACCGGGACAACTGTTTTTCCCAGATCTGAAAGGGAATACTCTACACGGGGGGGCACTTCGGGATATATTATCATGATTACAACCCCGTCCTTCTCAAGTTCACGGAGTTGCTTGGTGAGCATACGGGGAGATACCATGGGCAGGCGATCCATCAGCTGGGTAAACCGGAGCGTGTCTGATTTCAGTTGCCAGATGATCAATGCCTTCCATTTTCCCCCGATCACATCAAGTGCAGCCTCGAACGGACAATAGTAGGTAACTGGACGACCCATGCGATGACTCAATAATATACATTATGAGCATAATAATTAAAATATAGTCGCTACCAAAAATATAGTAAAGATGGTGGTGTAAGATGTTCAGAGGCTGGAGAGCAATCCTGACACTTCACCTCCGGAGAGTAATAATGAACAGATATTCAAACCTCCTCAACCGGTCCAGGGTGATCTGATGCCGGTTATCTCTATTGAAATGGCTTCAACCAGTCCTGAAATAAAAGAGGAACTTATCAGGAGACTCACGAAGGTATCCTCCGAGATAACCCGGATCCCCGAGTCATCCTTCTTCGTCTTTGTCAAAGAGTATCCTGCCGATGCCATCGGGGTGGGTGGTACTCCCCTCGATCAGATCCTCCGCTAGGTGAATACGATGTCATACGTTCCGATCATTATGGGAAGCCCGAGAAGAAA
>JAJRBL010000172.1 GCA_028679485.1 Methanospirillum sp.
AGCATACCTGAACGCTGAAGGGATCCGATCAGTTCATCCTTTTTGCGTTCGATACGTTCCGGTTCAGAATCGGTGGTCTGGAGAGCGATAATCTCCCGTGCCGCTTTACGATATTTACGGAGAGCACCTTTGGCGATCCAGACTTCCCGCTTGTTTCTGAGACCATACTCGATTACCAGACGGGTCTCTTCCTCAATACGGGAAAGTTCAAACGGACGCTTGGGAGTCTGATACTGTTTATGGTTTTTTCCTGGATATCCCATATCTCATCCCGCCTTACTCTTTCTTTCTCTTCACACCGACGATAAGCCCGGTTCTTCCGGTAGACTTGGTACGCTGTCCACGTACTTTCTGACCGGTTTCATGCCTGATTCCCCGATATGCGCGAATTTTTTTCAGGAGGTTGATGTCATCGTCAACCGTCATCATTACATCGGCTCCGAGAATATGACGCTTTTCACCGGTGTACAGATCTTTGGGACGGTTGCTCATCCAGACAGGAATGCGGTCAGCATACGTACTGATTACTTCGCGAATCCGGTCAACAGACGCCTCATCAAGTTTACCCATCAATTCTTTTTTATCGACATCTGCCACTTCAGTAATGAACTTGGCAGTATGTCGTCCGACCCCTTTGATACCGGTCAGGGAAATAAGAACGGGTTTAGTCCCGTCTAGGTCGGTATTATGTACCCTGACAAAGTAGTTAATCTCCTGGTCTTCCTGAACCATGCAATGCCTCACTTCAGGGAATTGCCTGCGTGTCAGCGTTGAGGGAGGGATTTGAACCCCCGAGTCCCAAGGGACACAGGGTTAGCAACCCTGCGCCATACCTGGCTTGGCTACCTCAACATGCAAATTCGCATCTTATCGACACTCGCAACAGGAGTTCTGCTGCTACAGGAATTGTGCTTACTAATGTGGATGAGACATTGATATAAGGATTATGCTATCCCAGGGAACTCCGGCCTTCTGCTGAAGAAACAGTCCTGACCACTCCGGACGCGATACAGGGAGAGGTTCCCGGGGGATGTTACGACCATCGTATTACCCAAACCCTCGGCACTTCTGCTCCCGACTGATTGATCTCCCCGGGATTTCCGGTCACGAATCGAGACTATTCCCTGTGTCCGCAGGGTATCGTTCTTTTGAACCCTTCCGCGGTCTAAATCATCCCGTTTTTTTTGCGCGCTTAACCAGTCGTTTCAGTTGGTCTGCTTCGCCAGCGTATCAGCGCTGATCGCACTGCCCCGGATTTTGCCATTACCTGTACGATCCGGACAGATGAATAACTTATAGTGAGATAAAAAAGGGGTCATAATGCCCGGATAAGGGATTCCCGGGTGACTATACCGATTACCTTTCCGTTTTCGGTGATCGGGATACTTCCGATGTTCTTTGCAAGCATCTGGGATACCACGTCACGAACCGGTGCTTTTGCCTCAACGCTGATTACCGGGGAGCTCATGACATCTCTCACCAGAATGTTCCTGATCTGGTGTTCCTGATGCTTGTCGTCGACATTCTCCCGGAATCTGGTCAGGGCTGTTGCAACATCAGTTTCAGAGACCAGACCTGCAGTTTTGTTTTCAGCCATTACCACGTACCTGCCCACCTTCTCGTCCACCATCTTTCTTCGCAGGTGAACCAGTCGTTCCCCTGCCTCGACCGTATGATGGCGAACGGTTACTGATGCAAGGTCTCCTTCAGGAATGATCTTTGCAAGCAGGTCACCATACGCAACCTGACCGACCAGTTTGTTGTCATTATTGTATACAACTGCAAGTTTTGCCTGGTTCTGCAGGAGAGGAATCAGGACATCAAGCTCCTGATCCTCGTATACGATGGTGAATTCTGTATCGATCGTATTAGAGACGTGTATCGTAGTTGGTGCAACTTCGGAACTGTGCCGTGCACCGAGTTTTTCAACAATTTTCTGACGGGATACGGTGCCGACCACTTCATCATGGTGGAGTACTACGAGCGGGTCCAGTCCGGTATCCAGCATTTTATCAAGGGCATCGGTAACCGGAGCTGATTTGGCGACCGTGACCGGTTTTGCCATCACGTCCCGAATAAGTATAGTATTGGTCATAAAGCCACTTCCCGAATTATGTCATCTCTGGTAATTATTCCCACTATGCCAGTTTCACCAGTGATTATCACGCTCTGGCAGGCGTTTTTCTGCATCGATGCCACAGCTTCTCCTGTCCTGGCAGTGTCAGGAAGAGATGGAACTGAAGATCGCATCATACCGGCAGCGGTACCGGAACCGGCTGTATCAGGCTGTTCTTCATAGAATGCCAGGTCAGTCTCGGTAATGATACCTGCAAGACCGGAATCATCTGCAACAACCACCGCTGCAGCCCCGTTCCTGATAAGATCGACTACATGGACCGATGAATGTCCCGGTGCCACCAGGACCGGCTCATGCATTTTCTCCCTTACCGGAAGATCCAGACTCTGAACGAGCGTGGATCGAAGGAGATCGGTTCTGGTAAACATGCCGAGAACCATCCCCTGGTCTATCACGGGAACTCCTGAAATCTTGTGCGTCATCATGATCATAAGCGCATCCCTGACACCGGTGTCAGGAGAGACGCTGACCAGGTCACTGCTCATCACCTCGCGTAACAGCTCATTGTCAATCTGACGAAACCGCCATCCGGGATCTTTTCTTCGCAGGCGAAATCCGATATCTTTTTTCGTTATGATTCCTGTCGCACGGCCGTCATCCAGGATCAGGATCCGGGATATCCGGTGCCTGATCATAAGGTTACGTGCATGTGAAACGGTGTCTCCCGGGAAAGCACCGTGAACCGGAGAGGACATCAGGTCTGAAACCAGCATATGTCATCTCCTGCTGTTCGTATCAGATGCAAATATCCGCACCAGGTCAAACTCTGTCACCAGACCAACCAGACGGCTTTGATCGATAACCGGCAGTGCTCCGACTTTTTTTGCCATCATCGCCCGTGCGGCATCTGCAATCGTTGCTTCCGGTTCGGTGGTGAACAGATTTCCGCTGATTAAATCCCTGACCGGGACTTCCATAACCTCTGCAACGTTCCCGGTAACCAGTTTCTCAAAGACCTTTCCGGTTCCGATATACCTCACGATATCAGTTGCGGTAATTATCCCGAACAGAACGTCATTTTTAACGATCGGCAAGCGCCGGAACTGGTTTTCAGTCATCACCCGGGTAACCATGGATAACGGACAGTCCGGCTGCTGGACGAGCAACGAACGGGTCATGATCTCTTCGACCGGGGTGACTGCATGAGATCTGCAGAGTATCTTGAGAACGTCACGTTCGGTTATGATACCGCAAAGGATGCCATCGCTGTCAACGATAGGTATTCCTCCGATCCGGTCCTGAAGGATGATCTCCAGTGCCTCCTCCACCGATGCATCAGGATGAAGCGTCCGGACATCGGTCTTCATGATCTTACTGACACTTTCATTGATAGCGGCAAGGAAATTCCCATCGTGTTTCCCCTTGATAAGGTTAAATAATTCGCCTCCTCCGAGGAAATCGATAACATCACGTGCCGTCAGGATACCCTTCAGCCGGTGGGTTCCCGGGTCAACGATGGGAAGTCGCCTGAA
>JAJRBL010000173.1 GCA_028679485.1 Methanospirillum sp.
CATCGTAACAAAGCAGATCCAGCGTGGCTGACATCACGATTCTCAGCAGTTCATCGATATTGTCGAGCTGGTTCGAAGACTGGATGATCTGATTGATGATAGATAGTGTTCTGCTTTTGTGAAATAATCGTTGTTCGTTCAGTACCCGCCTGGTTACATCATGGCCGATACCTAACGTAACCATCTCTCCCCGGTAGGTGATTATCGATTCTGTAAATTCAAAATGCCTAACTTCACCGCTTTTTGTAAGAGTCCTCGCGGTAAACCGTGAAAGAGCAACTTCGCCACTCTTAAGCTGCTGGTTTGCGAGACGAACCTTTTCATGATCATCAGGATGCAGAAGCAGGGATGGTGACATCTCCTGAAGTTCTTCCATGGTGTAGCCGAATAGTTCCGTTGCCTGTTTATTAATCACCAGCAACTTCTCATCCCGGATAATGTACACGATATCACGGATATTTTCAATAAGCGTGCGGTATTTCTCTTCACTCTCCCGCAAAACCTCCTCCGAGTGTCTTCGTTCGGTGATATCCCTGATAGATTC
The DNA here is from genome assembly GCA_028679485.1 of Methanospirillum sp. Taxonomy (GTDB): domain Archaea; phylum Halobacteriota; class Methanomicrobia; order Methanomicrobiales; family Methanospirillaceae; genus Methanospirillum. The sequence goes on from JAJRBL010000173.1 coordinate 545, forward strand.
TATTGCGCCGATAATATCCCCAAAAGAACTGTAGAGAGGACAGACCTTGGCAAGTACATGGATTCTCGTTCCTTTCGGATGGGGGAGGTCGGTCTCGGCGGTAAGCGAATCCTCATCCCGGTAGATCGTGGAATAATATTCAGATATCTTCTCATCAGGTTCATTCATGAGGTCGATAAGAATCGGGCGCCTGAACCCATAGAACGGAAGAGCATACTCGTAATCGGTCTTTCCCATCATTGTTTCCGATGGTATGCCGGTCATTCTCTCTATCGCACGGTTCCACAGGATCACCGTACCGTCCCGGTCGATGGCAAAGGTAGCATCAGGAAGAAAATTAACGATATCTGACAGGCGTTTCTCTGAATCATGGAGAGCCTGCTCAGCCCGTCTTCTCCGTACTGCCTGCCTGATCTTGTGAGCCAGTTCTGCAAACTGGACCTGTGGATCACCACCCTTCTGAAGGTAAAAATCTGCCCCGTTATTGATAGCATCGATGATAATCTCTTCGCGGCCACGACCGGTGAACAGAATGAAGGGGATATCACCATGCTTTTCCCGGACCTGTTTTAAAAAGGCAATTCCATCCATTCCAGGCATCAGATAATCTGATATGATTGCATCAAATATCTGAATAGATGGGGAATCGAGGGCTTGTTGTGCGGAGGTCATCGTGCAGACCTTGAATTCCCCCGATCTCTCCAGGAAAATCCTGGCGACCGTAAGAAGATCACTCTCATCATCGACGTACAGGATAGAGATCATGGTTTCCTCTGAAACAATCCTTCCTGTTAGGTAAAAACCCTCTTTCGCATTAAAACTACTGGAGGTTCTCTTGCAGATCATCTGCAAAGGGAGATCTACAGGTCTGTTTCCACGGGGATTCCCCGTTCTATCGCCTGTATATGCTCTTCAACCCGTTGTTGCATCAGGGGGATCTGAAACTGCAGGGAGATATCCAGTATCGCTTCGAGCAGGTGGACTGACTCCTCAAGGTAACTGAGAATATCTGCTGCGTACAATTCAATGCCATACTCTTCCAGGAGGTACTGGCCTATCTGGGTATGATCGAGGCCTGACTCCCTGAGTTCGATAATTTCCCTGACAAATTTCCGTTCAGGACAGCCGCAAAAGGGATTATCCGGGCATTTACAGGAGAGAAAAGCCTTGATGAACGCAAGGATCTGTTCTCTCGTGGGACGATCGAAGGAGTCGTACGGGATGGAGATGAGTGCCTCAAGGGTTGCCCCGTGAAATGCCCCTTCCGGAAGACGGTACCCGATTAACTTGCCTATCTGCCGGTGATACCTCAACCTGGCACGTGATGCTATCATGTTACACCCGTGTTTTGGGGATTTTGCTATCCATTATCTCCATACCGTGCAACGCCGGTATATTCTTCGCCCGATCCGTTATCACGGAAAACATGCTCATGCCTGAGTCACAGTATAATGAGTTCATTGGTTATAGAGGTATGGCGGGACAATGAAAGGAATGCGGGAAATGGAGATGACCTTGTTACTAAGGTACATGTAATAACTCTTTATCTCCATCAATTCCAGGATAAAGATTGTCTTGGAGTTTTCGAAGTTTTTCAGAGATGATGCGTTGGGTTTTTTCAGGGAGAGATTGGAGAAAAGAGAGGGCTGACTCATTACCCTTGCCATGGATGTGAATAAACAGGATCCCAAGGAAGACGAACTGCCATTCATTCTTTTTCCCAAAAACGGTTACCAGGGGTACCGGTTTTAAAGAACCGGTGAAAAGTACTCCCCGGTCTCCATTCCGGAGACAAAGGTGTCAGCATACTCCTTCAGGACATCGGACGGGCTGATATCTGAAAACTTCTCCGGATGGAGCATCCGGGCAATATACACGAGACCTACCGGACTTCTCGGGCCAAAGGCAAGATCGCCGTTCATAACATAGACCCTGTTGTTCTTTATGGCAGAGAGCGTCTCGAACCCGGTTCTTGAGAAGAGATCGGATCTCACCTGGTCCAGGGTTTTTTCAGGCTTCACCGTTACCACTTTCATGATAACATGAGGATCTTCGCTGACGATCCATTCCGGAGTCACCTTAGGCCACTGTTCTCCCAGGTCGCCTGCAAGATTCTTCCCCTTAGCAAGGGTTATAAGGAGATCGGTTCCGCTATTTTTTCCCTGTCCGGCATAGTCTGAATAACCTTCGGCATATACCGTGGGTACCTGTTCAGGAGAGATGCCTAAGACCCGGTTCGTTACACTTTTCTTCCATTTGTCCAGGAAATTCAGGTATTTCTCTGCGGCCGGTTCTGTTCC
>JAJRBL010000174.1 GCA_028679485.1 Methanospirillum sp.
ATCCCAAAAGGAAAGATTCAGCCTCTGGTCCTCCATATCCGGTCACCGGGAATGAGGTGACCGTATGGAGCTGGTATTCGTTCATGGGATATGGCGGACACCAGATGTGGGGTGAATCCACCGCCTTTGTCCCGTCATAGATGACAGGCATCGTGGGATGAGAGTAGTCAGGGGTATCTTCAGAGATGAAGTACACATAATCGCTGATCATCCGTGCATCCTCATACCTTCCCGGAGCGGAGATATCCCTGATCTCCCGGGGATTTCCCCGGTCACTGATATCATAGATGATGGCGTGACAATTCTGCTGATTATCCGGTACCGGAACAGCGGATCCCTCGGGGGTATACCATGATTCATCGTTTGAATCGGTAAATATGACCAGTCTGTCACCTGAAAGGAACAGTTCGGATACCGAACCCTTTACCGGGATTTCAGCGACAATCTTCCCCTTTTCAGGCGGATAAGCCTCTACGATCGTAAGAGTATCCCCGCTCTCCAGGTATATGTACCTCCCGTCATTTTTCACAAAATCTGCTTCATCAACACCTGCAACCTGGATATTAGTGGTAGAATACGATTCCGCTCCTCCCCCGGCCGGGAGAGACGAGGTTTTTGCCACGCTTGTTTCTGGTGCAGAAGATAATACGGGTGCTTCTGCCATATCTGAGGCAAAGACTACATCCCCCAATCTTCCACCAGATACACCGTTGTATCTGTACTGGACCGTTGAATTCTCCAGGTATTCCTGGAACTCCTCTGCAGTTTTGATCTCCTTAAGGGCAGGTTCCGGTGCATCTGTTCCGGTTGCCAGAACGATTCCTGCTGAAATGATAGCGAGCAGGATAATTATCACGAGGTATCCCTTTTGACTGGCGGGTATCATACAGGGGTATACACATCATGATGGTAATTAGTTGTCTGTAACAACGAATAATGCTGAAGTTATGAGAAGATTTTTCTTCATGTCACCGGGGAATCATGTTATTAACCCGCAAAGGTTGACATATAGGCCATGCGGAAAGTGCCTTTACATGAGAAAGGCGGAATAATCCACGAGAAAGGAGCCGGATACTGCACCGTCCGGCTCCGTATTCCTGCCGGGCTTATTACTCCGGATCACATGAAGGGCGTGGTCAGGATTGCAAAAAAATATCGTGCTGACCTGCATCTGACCACCCGCCAGACGATTGAACTGATTCATGTCCTGCCTCAGGACCTGGAAGGCCTGGTAGGCGATCTCTCCGGTAACGGAACCCCCCTTGGTGCCGAGAAAGCAGAGATCGTGAATATAACCGCATGCCCGGGAACAGACCGGTGCAGGTATGCGATGATTGACTCCCTCTCGCTCGCAAAAACCCTGGACGAAAAATTTTTCGGGCGTGAGATGCCGGTGAAATTCAGAATAGCCATATCATCCTGTCCCAACTCCTGTGTCAGCGAACGGTTAAACGAGATCGGGATCACCGGGGTGGTAATGCCCTACCGGATACCGGGTACCTGTACTGGTTGCGGAACCTGCGTGCAGTACTGCAGGGAAAAGGCGATTGCGATAAAAAACGGGCAGATTGTTCTTGACAACGGGAAATGCTTCCACTGCGGCATGTGTATCGAGTCATGTCCGTTTCATATCATCAAGGCCGATCCGGCAGCATACCATATCACCATCGGGGGAAGACGAGGTCGCCATCCCCGTGTCGGGTACCATGTAGTAACGGTAAAATCCCCGGAAACCGTGGTGAATATCGTGGAACTGGTCGTCAGGTGGGTATACCGTAAGGCATGGAGTGATTCCCTTCTTCCCGATCAGCTGGATATCCTTGATTTTGAGTCGTTCAGGAAGGAACTGGTTAAAAGTATACCCGAAGAAGAGATCGTGACCGGATATTAGATCTCGCCTGTACCGAAGGGGATCCGTTTCAATCTTCCGAATCTTCTTCAGGATTTTTACCTACAGCGGCAAGGTAAATGACAAATTTCTTCTCGCCATCCAGATCAAGGAGATCGTTTATCTCCTCATCACGAAATGCCCCGATGGCACAGACACCAGAGTCAACCGCCTGGGCAGAGAGATAGAGATTCTGGCAGACATGCCCGGCATCAAGAAAGATATCCCGAAATCCTCTTTCACCATACCGCCAGGTCATCCGGTAGATATCTGCCACCCAGATAAAACAGGCTGCAGAGCCTGAGATAAATTTCTGATCAAAACAGGCTCTTTCTATCAATTCTGAAGTATATTCATCCTCTAAAATCGTTCCCAGTGCATGTTCCAGGGCAAGGAACCGGTATAATCCGGGTTTAAGACCCTCGACCCGGTTGACGAGAAGATACGTATCGATGGCATGCCGTGCTCCCGATGAAGGGACTGTCCTGAACGTGACATCATCAAAGATCCATTTCACTCCCTGGGTACACCAGAGGAGGTAGGACACCTCTGCAAGGGTCAACGGTTTATCGCTGTACCGGCGGATACTCTCCCGTGACTCTATAGCAGCAGAAAGATCGATCCTGGAGATGGTGCCGGTATCAGGATCAGGCAGGGAATGAATGGTGCCTGAAAACTCTGGCTCTAACTCCGGGGCTGGTATTCCCCTCATCTGGTCGGTAGTACCAGGATCCCCGTACCGTGTTTTTCGTATGAATTCTTCGCCAATACCCATGGTCTCTCTCCGGTTTCCTCTGTCCCTCCCGGTCACGGGGTCTCTTTTGACAAAACGGTTACTTCTCCGCTCACCGGTGCCGAGTAACCAGGGATTCCCCGGATGTACTCCCTCCATTCGCCTGACATGATAACCGACATCAGGAGGGCAATCTCTTCAGTCTCAAGATATTCTTTTTTTATGACGAGATCAATGCTTTGCTCTCCGATGACCGGGCCCAAAAGACCTGAGGCACGGGCAAGAAACGAGGAGCATGGCCCTGCATCTATCTCACGGTTTCGTATGCCTGCAACGATCCTCTCTTCCGGGCCGCTGATATCCTGATGGTATTGAAGGGATGCGGTATCTATCGTATGGGTGGTGAAATACGCATCGAGCATGATCCGTACTGCCGAATCCGAAGGGAGAGAGGGATACCGGTACCTCGTGAGATCCTGACCGTCTCCCCCCTCCCGGGACACAAGGAGATACTCGGCGCTGGCGATGGCAAGCAGACAGGCATTTTCAGGGATAAACGAGGAGGGAGGATGCAGGATTAAGTGTCCTCCAATACACGGCCTCCGGATTATGCCTCCATGGAGGTTCCCTTTGAAAACCGTGTAGAGTGCTTTTTCCTGGCTGGTCTGAAGGTAACACAGGGACAGGCCTTTCGCCCGGAGGAACTGATCCAGGTACCCCAGAACAGGGTCGTATATTCCCGAGAAGATCAGCATGCCGTCAGGGTGCGATCTAAAGGGAACCAGGCGTACTTCCCTGGTTTTCCCTGCTTCGAATCCTTCATTTTTGCGTGGGATGTGCAGGATGCCGTTTGAACGGATTCCTGATACAAAACTGCCTGAACCCCGTGAAGAGATCCCGGTATATCTCCCTCCGAGTCGTCCGACGATCAGGGGGACAAAATCGTCTGTACCAGGATCGCTCGGTATTGATTCGGCGAGGATGACCTGGACTTGCTGATCTGCCTGAACCGTCAGCCCGTTCTCGGCCAGCCAGGGAGTCACGAGTTCCCTGAGCGCCGTGACGGTGCCTGCCGGGACTCCCGGGACGCCAAACACCGGTTTCTCTCCGATCAATCCGGCAAGAACCGTTTTTCCCGGCCGGATTGCCACCCCGTGGAAGATAATCCTCCCCATCTCCTCTACGATTGCATGGGTATGATCCCGTTTCCCGGTCGATGACCCCCCGGAGACGATGATAAAGTCGCATTCCCCGGCTGCCTGGTCCAGGACTACCCGTATCCGTTCCGGGTCGTCCGGTGTATTCGGGTATATGATCGGTTCAATACCCAGGTTCCTGAAGTAGGCGGCCATCATCTGGCAGTTACTGGCGATGACCTCGCCCGGCCCCGGGGTGGCGGAGGGTTCAACCAGTTCATCACCGGTGGGAACAAGGCCTGCAACGATCACCTTCACCGGGACGGAGACGATACCGTAGCTGAGAAGATATCCTATATCCTGGGGGGTGATGAGGTGACCGGCGGGAAGGATCATCCTGCCTGCCTGCATTTCAGATCCCGTTTTCTGAATATGTTGTCCCGGGCGGACAGGTTTTAGTACCCCGATATGCGTATTATCGGCAATCCTGACATCTTCCTGCATGATGACCGCATCGAAACCACCCGGAACCTGCTGTCCGGTATGAACCGGAGAAAAAGAGGATATTAAGACCGGATGAGACTCTCCTGCCTCATGGGTATCTGAACTGCGGAGGGCATATCCGTCCATCAGGGAGACTGGACAGCAGGGAACCGTCAGCCTGGAGAATACCGGGTATGCGGAGATGTATCCGTAAGCCTGAGTAACCTCTGCTGAACGTTCATGGTAAGTGAGACGGAATGATTCTCTGAGTAACGTTCGTGCCTCCAGAAGGGATATCAGGTGCAGATACCTGCTCACCAGAGCCTCACCTCAACCTCTTCCCCCTTTTCCATGCCCTCCCTGCCTGCCGGAATGTGAATTATCCCGTCACTATGCAGGAGAGTGTTGAGCAGGCCTGATTTACCAAGGACCGGGGTTGCTGCATCGTTCTCAATCTTCACCCTGATATACTGTTCACGGCCCCCTTCAGACCTGATATCCGTTGCCAGC
>JAJRBL010000175.1 GCA_028679485.1 Methanospirillum sp.
GCACCCGGAAAAAACCATGTTGCCAGATGATTCTCTCCTTTTTGAGTGATCCTCCCACGCACGCGAACCCGTGTTTATGCAGATGGGATGCCGCACCTGTGCCGGGAGAATGAGAACAGTACCAAGAGACTAATACCTTCGGACGCAATGTTTAATTAGATACTGTCTCTTCGGAAGATCCTCTCCAGATGCATGACCGGCTATCATCAACGATGAATGCTAAAAACGCTGATACTCGGCAGAAATTCCAGCCCACCGATCCCGGGACCAAAATTATCCTTCACGATCCTGAACGCTGTACCGGATGCAGGCAATGTATGACTGCCTGTTCTTACAGGAATTTTCTCACCTATAATTACGATCTGTCACTATGCAAGGTCATCACCGGACCGAACGGGGAGTTTATCAGGATTCACTGTCATCACTGCGTAGATCCCATGTGTATGGCTGCATGCCCGGCGGGGGCTATCCATAAAGATCCCTCGACCGGGGTAGTCTCGGTCGACAAGATGCTCTGCATAGGATGTAGATCCTGCACCTGGGCCTGCCCCCTGTCGATACCCCAGATGCAGAGAGGGCTTAAGGCGATGACCAAGTGCGATCTTTGTGGCGGAGATCCCAGCTGTTGCAAGGTCTGTTCTGCCAAGGCGATCCAGTTCGTCGTCCGTTCAGACAACAAAACATTCTGCAGGTGTGATCCCTATGAATGAACTCTTCCCCTGGCGAAGACCGGTGAAAGTACCCCTGCCCCCGGGGGTAAAACCCCAGTTAATCAGGCATTTCTCGATCGGCCTCCTCTATCCCGTGACCGAAGAGACCATGGAGTGCAGGAGGAAGGCTGGTCTCGATCCGGTTCCCCCGACCGCCCACCGGTTCCCGGATGCAGCGGAGGATATCCGGACCTTGATCAGGGCGATGAAAGTGGACAAGACGATAGGTCTCGATCTCGATACCATGGAGTACCTCTTTTCATGACAGAAGAGACCGGCATCTCCCGGCAGGATTCAACCTTCCCACGATATGCATTCTTTTTAGGCTGCGTCATGCCAGTGAAGATGCCCTGGGCCGAATCGGCGATCATGAAGAGCCTCCCCCTCCTCGAGATCGATCTGACCTATGTCACGAGGTCCACCTGCTGTCCCCGTGCCGGTGTCTGGATCTCGGTCGATAAACGGGTCTGGCTGACCCTTGCAGCCTATAATCTCCTCCAGGCAGAGCATGCTGGCCGGGATCTCATGGCCTCCTGCAACGGGTGCTATGTCACCCTGTACGAGGCAAACAAAACCCTGAAAGAAGACCCTGCCGAACTCCGGATGGTCAACGAGTACCTTAAGACCACCAATAACCACTACAACGCTTCCATCAGGGTCAGGCATCTCCTTGAGGTACTGTACGAGGATGTGGGTATCGACGTTATCCGAAGGAAAGCCCACCGGATTCCCCTCAGGGTCGCCCTTCATCCCGGCTGCCACATGCGTATATTCGAGGACGGACGGCTGGTAAGGTACTTCACCGAACTCACCGCCACACTGGTTGACGAAGTGGTTCACTATGAAGCAGAACAGATCTGCTGCGGACTCCAGGCCAATCTGGCAGATAGGGAGTTTGCCACCTATGAACGGGCGAAGGAGAAGTTTGACGCGATAAAAAAACTCGATCCCGACGCACTTGTCATCGTCTGTTCAGGCTGTTACGATCAGTTCGAACGGGCTCTCAAGATCCTGGAGAAAGATATCGGGTACAGGTTTGATATCCCCGTCATCCACCTGGCAGAACTCCTCGCCTTATCCCTGGGAATTGGACCTGACGAGTTCGGCATGAGGCTGCTCCGTACCTCGCCGGTGGAGAGAATCATCGAAAAATGGGAAGGGGGAATGGGATGAAGCCGAATGTCGTCATCGCGATGATCATCCTCATGGTGAGTGTCATCGGGGCGGTCTTCCTTCCTGAGCAGGGAGGATCGGTGATCATCCTCTTCCTGTTTGCCGAGCTTGCATCGCTCATATCATTCTACATCTTCTTCTCTGTCGTTATACCGTCCCTCATCCCCGAGTACCGGAAGGTGGATGAGAACTTCAACTGCGGTGCAAACGAACTTTACCTCACGAAAGAGGAACTATACAGCCTTGAATCCCCGTTCGGGAAGGTAAATGATGAGTGATCTGCTGGGAAATTCAGGAATCCGGGAGATCCCCGCGACTGATCTCGAGTCTGAGGTCGCAACACTCATGGACTCGGGGGCAAGGCTCATGTATGCAACAGGTGTTGATCTCGGTATCCCCGGATTCAGGCTGGATTATTACTTCTGTTTCGATGAAGTGACGCCAAGCCGTCACCTCCTCCTCAGGACCATCGTCGACAGGCGGGATCCCTCCATCCCTTCGGTCACCCCGGTCACCACCCAGGCTGACTGGCCCGAACGGGAGATGATCGAGTTTCTTGGCATCAGGGTGAAGGATCACCCTGATCCACGACATCTCTGGCTTCCGCTCAACTGGGACGACATGCATACCGGGCCTGCCCCTGAACGGAATCCCAGGTCCGAGCGGATCAACACCGGTGCA
>JAJRBL010000176.1 GCA_028679485.1 Methanospirillum sp.
AACAAAAAGGGGTCCTTGGGGTGTATAAAGGGGGTGGATCCAGGGAGCGCTGAGACTGGCTGAATCGTTACGATACCTCAACTCACAACCAAAAAATGCACCCGGAACACCAGAAAAATTAAAAAGAGGGTCAGTATGAATCGGCACTTGTGTTTGATGCACAACTGGTGCAGTTTTCACAAAAACCAGCCCTGTAGGGTTGCGATGGATCAATTCCAGGGTTTTCCTTTAAATAAGTGGCAAGTTTATTCATACCGACTTTCGTTGTAGGTATAGAGGCTCCAGAGATGATAATATCATTACAGAGGGTCTTATTATCACAGAGATCGGTTCCATGAACTGCGATATCCCATTCAGACTGGTTAACCTTAAGGCCACAATCACAGACTGCATATGGTGAAGCTGGACGATCAACTGTGATATCGGCATTGATATCCTGGGGAAGAACCGTACAAGGTGCATCCCAGCAATCTGCCCATACCCCGTCACCTGTTGCATTCGAACACGATTTCATGTATACATCCCCGGTGTAGTCAGAGGGAGTACTATTCGGATCAATCTCATTACCTTCGATCGGGGCAGCATGGACGAATGAATATGTGGAGGTGATCTGCCCGACCGAATATCCTGCCTTGATCATCCATTCCCCGTATTCATTCTTGTATATTCCGACAGGTTCCCACTCATTACATGGCTTGCCAACAGAACTCCCATTCTCAACAGTACAGGAACACCGCATCTTTGTAGGGTCGTTCTGGTCAGGAATACAGAATGCAGTATCACAAATTGCATATGGCTGATTACATACAGAAGCAACCGCCGTTGATTGTGAATTATTTGACAGAGTAGTAGTATCCTCAGCACATACACATGAAATAACGCAGGATAGAAGACATATCCCGAAGATGAAACCGTAGGTAAGATTTCGCATGTTCATCACCTCTCCATTAGAGTAATATGAATCAGACTATTTATATTAATTGATATTGTTTTCCCGTGTAGGCATGTGTCAATTATTTGCGGTAATTGATTTACCCTACAAACAGATATCAAATAACCCCAAATAAAAGATTTACCAGGCCGAATCGCCACGGGTGGGGCTGAAGGTAGTGACCCCGTTGCTCCCCTCATTGGGCAGGTTGACCGCAAGGATATGTCACAACCAAAGGGCCCCGTCATTGAATCAGGAATGCCCTGTTGGGGGAGGTTATTATCGAGCCGTTGGTCGTGTGGTTGCCTCATGCGGCCAGGTACGAACAGGGTACTGAGGAGAGCAGCGAAAAAAGAACGAAAAAAGGGAATATCCCTTTCTCCTCAATCACGGACAAACGTGGAGTACAGTTCCGGTCTCGTTATGAGGGGCAGTTCCATCTGCTGTATTGAACCATCCGATCCTGCCTCGAAGTTCAGGAGGTAGAGGAAACTCTTCATATACCCAGGGCATCGTGCGGCAAACGTGTTTCCGTCATAGGGCGTGAGATAATACTTCGTCGGTTCTTTTCCGTAAGTGACCGTCAGGTTCCCGTCTTCTACCGCGACCGTCGCAGAGCCGTAGACATCGTTCCTGAACGTACCGGTGTATGCGGAGAGTTCGAGCGGTTCCGCAGCACCATCCGGGCGGGTAGCCGTAAAGTTGCTCGCGGTGACATTGGTCTGTTGCCTATAACTGGCCGCAGCTCCCGTCATGCCGGGAGGATCCTCCCTGCCGAAATACCGGTCGTAGACTTTATACGCAAAAACATCCGGAAGTGATGGCCCTGCGACATTCGAGAGGACAACAATGCCGAGGTTATCTGACGGCACCAGGATGATCATCGCATGGTTGCCGTACGTCTCGCCATTGTGCCAGATGATCGGGGGGTAGCCCGGTATTTCCTCATAAAACCAGCCCTGGCAGTAATAGTCCTTTGATGTGTTCATTACTTCGACTGTGGGTGTCCGTGGTGTGTGCATGTAATCCAGGCTCTCCTGGCTTACGAGCCGGGTGCCGTTGTATGTCCCGTTCCCCAGCTGGAAGATCACCCACTTCGCCACATCCCTAACATTCGCATTGACGCCGCCGGCAGGTCCCATGAGCGTGGCGAATACCATGTACGGCGAGGAGTCCGCAACGACAGGCCCGTAGGTGCCGTCGTCCCTTAAGTCCGACCAGTGCAGGGAGACGCGGTCGGGCGATGCCATGAACGAGTCATTGCCTATCGAGGCACTGGTCATGTTGAGCGGCACGAAGATCCGCTCTTTCATGTTCTCCTCCCAGCTCTTCCCGCTGGTCTTCTCCACTGCTGCTGCCGCAACCAGGAAGGGGATATTCTGGTACATGTACGTGCTCCGGAAGCTGGAGGCCGGTTCGACATAGCGGAGGGCGTGGATCATCTCGTCCCGGCTGAACCCGAGGGCCCCGAGCTCCGTTCCCCAGTGATCGGGAAGGCCGCTCCTCTGGGCGAGGGAGTCCGTGATCGTGAACTCTTTTGTCACCCATGGATCCTTCATCTGGAAGTCGGGGACGTACGTGATCATCTTGTCGCTCCAATTCATCCGGCCGCTATCAACTTCCATGGCAACGAGTGCGGACGTGAAGGCCTTAGAGGTGGATCCGATCTCAAAAACCGTGTCGGCAGTTACCGGGTCTGATCCCCCTGCCTGCTTCACACCATATCCCTTGGCAAAGACGACCTTGCCGTCTTTTACTATGGCAACGGCCATGCCCGGGACGTCCCAGTTTTTCAGCTCCTTTTCGGCCATCGTATCGACATCTGCCAGGAATGCATCCCGTTCGGCAGTGCTTTGGAGATCCACGATCGTGCCGGTGGACGAGACACCGGCTGGAGCTGTCTGGCCAGGGGTGCTGATATTCGATTCGCCGGCAGCAGTCCAACCGGCGGAGAGTACAAAGAGTGTTGCAAGGATGAGAGCAGCAGTATAATGCAGTGAGCTATGCATAGGATCTGATTTTCGTATGCTATCATTAACCTACCGAAATTAATTGGCAACGGCGCCATTGCCCGGACACCATGAGGAACGACAGCAGCCATCCGCCATTTCCGATAGCCGGATACACATACCACCCGTCTCCGACCCCCTCGTTCATACGTTCAGCCTGGTCATCATCTCCCTGTCCGTCAAAGATTCCACACAAAGATCATGAACTCTTATAGATCTCCCGGTGATACTCCATGTTACTCCCCTTCCTTCTTCTTCTCATCAGAACGAATAGAATCGGCATATGAACAGATGAGGGGATAGAGTTCAATAACCACATCTGCCAGGTTTTTCCGCCCAAGGTAATGAGGAGCCTTTCCAAGCAGCCGGACGGGAACTACCCCGGCACTATCACTCCGAAGCGGTATAACCGGGCCATCTCCTTCAAAGGTGAAAAAACCAGCAGGAATTGCCGTTTTCGGCATCGAGATGCCTGAAGGGAGAAGACCGGATAGTATTACCCGATCGCCCTTGTTTCCTGGCATTTCAGGTACAGGAAGGACCTGTTTCACCGCCTGTATTATCTCTTCCCTGCTTTTCCCTTTGATGTACAGGAGAAGCCAGGGATTCTCATCCAGTGCTTCTGCAATAAAATACCAGGCTGCAATCTTGTGTATGCAGGGATCATACTGGTCGCCACAATTACAAAACGGATGGAAATTTCTATCCAATGAGGGAATCAGGTCAAAATTATTTGCCCGCAATGTATGAACAAAATATTCAGTAAACTCTCCGGACACCAGTGCCCCGGTCAAAGCAGCATCCGCAGCAATCGCAGAGATCAGCTGATCCCACTCGGGCTGTTTGAACCTGGATACCATAACATCCACATCACGGATGGTATATCCTGAACAACTGATCCCGATTTTAATCCGTCCGGGTTCTATCACCAGTCTGCATGCTTCTTTATTCCGTGCACAGGCAAGTCCCCGGGCAAGCCTTTTTTTCTCTGCAACAGACTCAATTGCCCTGACAAAATCCCGGGAATACCATGCCCTGCCAACCGGACCATCCTGTGCCTTGAGTTTCAGTCTTCTCTCAGCAGGAACCTCATCTATGGAATGAATCCACCAGCGATTTCTCCGTCTCATGCATCCTCCAGGCAGGAAAACACCCTGTCACGCAGGGAAACGATCTCCAGAAGTTCCTTAGTAGAAAGGTTAGTCAGGTACTCATCACCACGGGCAAGCACTTCCCGTGCCAGGGATCGTTTTTCCTGGTTCATCAGATCGATTCGTTCCTCCAGGGTTCCGGCTGCAATCATCAGGTGGACCTGGACATTTCTCCTTTGACCAATACGGTATGTCCGGTCGGTTGCCTGGTCCTCCACTGCAGGATTCCACCACCGGTCAACATGAAACACATGGGTTGCCCGGGTCAGATTCAGACCGGTTCCCCCTGCTTTGAGTGAAATGACAAAAATAGAGGGGTTATTGGATGCCTGGAACTTCTCTATCAGTTGTTCCCGGTTTTTTCGTGTCACCGAACCGGTCAGGAGAAGAACCGGCGCTTCAACCTGTTTTTTTATCATCTCTGCCAGTTTCTCTGCGAAGGTTGCGTACTGGCTGAATATGAGGGCAGAATCACCCTCCGCAAGGACCTCATCAAGC
>JAJRBL010000177.1 GCA_028679485.1 Methanospirillum sp.
AAAGTGCGATGAAGAGGAGCATGCTTCCCGTAACTACACCTTCTGCCGCCCCCATCAGGATGACGATGGGAGAAATATAGAAGATAGTGACGGGAATCAGAATGAACGATATGATAAGAAGTGTTTTCCGAATCTTCTGTCTTGTCTTACGCATGTTTCTCTCCTCGTTTGACATGTTGGTTATCTATGGGTGAACCTGTTATATTTCCGGATCCCAAGAGCCGGGGAGAGATGGAAACCTGTTCCTCTAAAAACCGGATACCTGGTTGTGAATTCATGACCGGCCGGGTTTTGTTATCCGGAGGGAACATAAGGCGTCTTTGCATACAAGCCCCCGAAGGATCGCGTATGGTACCTGCAGTTTGGTCATTATGTACGGGTTTTGTATCTTCTTCCGAGGGTATCTGCCGTCATCATCGCCTCAAAAACCATCTCCGGTGTCACGGTAAACGGCTCGCTGTCCATGAAGTTCCCCGGACCGCATGCGGTTATGGCAACCTTCATGAGTTCTTCCCTGGTCAGTTCTTCTGAACAGAGTCCGTCGAATGAAACCGGCAGTCCCACGCCGGTACAGAACTGCAGTGCCTCTGTTATCTCTGCATCAGGGCGTTTTTCAAGGACCAACTGGGCAATGGCACCGAAAGCCACCAGTTCGCCGTGGTACATATGGCGGCACTGGGGTAGTATCGTGAGAGCGTTGTATACCGAATGGGCACAGGCAAGCCCATTACTTTCAAATCCGACCCCGCTAAGGTACGTGTTCGCTTCAATGATGTTTTCCAGTTCCCGGGAGTATGCCTTCTTTTCTACAGATTCCCTCGCTTTCAGACCGTCCCTGATAAGGATCTCGTAACAGAGTTTTGCGAGTGCCACTGAAGAATTGGTGTATTTTCCTCCTGCGAAATTGCCGTGGTCTGAGGCGACATTGGCCCTTGCCTCGTAGTACGTAGACAGGGCATCTCCCATGCCGGAGACCAGCAGCCTGACCGGTGCCTGGAGAATCACTTCCGTGTCAACCAGGACCAGGTCCGGATTTCTTGGAAGAAGAAGATTCCCGTCGAATACATGTCCCTCCGTATAGACAACTGATATTGCACTTGTCGGTGAGTCGGTCGATGCAATAGTCGGGATAGTGATGACTGGTGACTTTTCGTAATATGCCACTCCTTTTGCGGTATCCAGCGCTTTCCCTCCTCCTGCTCCCACCGTTACCGTGCAGTGTTCCCGTCTGTATCTCTCCCGCAGCCGGTCTATCTCTTTACGGGTACATTCACCGCCGAATTTTTCATATACCAGTGTTACACCGGAGTCCTTGAAACTCTCTTCAATAATCTGCCTTAAATTATCATATGCAAATCCGCCCATAACAAAGAGAAAAGGTCCATCCATCCAGCCAATATGGTCTTTGATCCGGGACAGTTCTCCCGGTCCCTGGATATATTTTGAGGGTGATGCTATTACTCTGGATACCACGATAATTCCTTCTTTGGTATATAGTATAATGCCAAACTTTCCGGATTTATCCGTAAAGTATGGCTTAAACTATGTAGCGCATATAGTGTGCAGGCTTTAGAATAACCTTCGTTTCACTTTGATTATTCTCAAACCTTATGTAGTGCACTATACTATTGGCTTCTTGTGAGATAAGCAACCGACTTACCCGATTGAGGGAGGAAGAGGTACCGGATATTGTCATGGATAAAATAGTATTACATTTAGCCCATGTTGAATACTCAAGATTGAATTCAGAAACCGCAAAGCAGATTCTCGGGAGTCCTGAAAGATTGGAAGTGAGAATTAAAACAAATGGCTCATTGTCCGAACCAGTTCTTACCAATGAAGACATATCAGAATTTTCATATCCACCATATAATCTCCCAGACAACTATGGTATCGGAATAAAATTTACTGATACAGGACGAAAAAATTTCAGAGTGCGGGAATACAGAGTGGAGCAGCAACTGATCCCTGGCATCATATGGTCTATGTGATCGTCGACGGAGAAGTCCTCTTTTACGAACTTCTCTCTTCGGAATTCGCTGAAGGCATACATAATAAGCCTATGACTGATATGACCGTACCCGTTGGGGCAAAAGATAAGGCAATCCTGATACGAAGTACTATCTCTCGTGCATCTGCCCTTTCAGGTTCCGGGCAAACTCTTCTGCATGTCTGAAATCTTCAGCATCTGGCCTGCCCTTGTTCATGCCCCCGATATATTTCAGAAAACTGTTCGTGTTAAATCCTTTGCAACTGAATTCATCAACTATCCGGTAACCTTTTGATTGAAGTTTTTCTCTGAGCAGCGAATGATCTTTGGCTACTTTGGCTTCTCCGGTCATCGCACTGGTGGAGAAGATGAATGCTTTTCCGCTGGTGACAGGCGGTAGTCTGTCGACAAACTCAAGCAGGTATTCATGATGTTTTCCCCCGTATATTCCAGAACCAAAACCCGTGAGATCATACCCCGGAAGTTCTTCGGGATTAACCTCCAGGGGCTTAATTATCTGTGCATCAAGGATTTTTGCAAAGACTTGGGCGATCTTTTCCGTGTTATGATGATGATAAGAACATACAATCAGGAGTGACTTCATTTATTCACTTCTCTCCTTCATTATGGCACCGGATTATGAGAACATTTCCGTTCATGCTTTCGGTAACCAGTCCGGAGGAGATGAATCAGTGGCTGTACCCCCGGGATTAACCCGGTAAAACCGTGTAAACGGTGTGGGCCGGTGGTATTTCCGGCATCTGCCGCATGATATTCTATCTCTTTATATGTAATGGGCATAGAGATCTAGTCGGTATCATGTCTTCAAATCTTCATGGCCGGCTGGTTTCCGGCTTTTTTATGTGTATCCTGCTCTTTATCTGTCTAGTTTGTACCGGGAACGTGGGTGCTGACCAGGCAACAACCAATCAGTCATTATTTGAAACGCAGCTTCTGGAAATCACCGATGCTCCCCGCTATGCTCATGCAAGCTGGGGAATCATCGTTTATGACCCGGAAACCGGCCAGACGTTGTATGACAAAAACGCTGACGAGATGTTCGTCCCGGCCTCCACGACCAAGATCTTCTCATCAGCGTCCGTGCTTGAGGCACTTGGCCCTGATTACCGTTTCACGACACCGGTTTACGCAACTGCCGCATCAAATGGCAGCGGGATTGATCTCGTCCTCGTGGCAAGTGGTGATCCTACCATGGGCGGGAGGACACTCCCCGACGGGACAATAGAGTTCATGAACACCGATCACTGCGAATCAAACGGGTCCCTCACAACAACCGATCCTCTTTCCGGTCTTGAGGATCTGGCGAGGCAGGTGAAAGCTTCAGGTATCACAACAGTATCTGATGTGATAATTGACGATCGGCTCTTCGGGAACGTGCAACTGGAATACATGGATATCCTCACTCCGATAATCATCAATGACAACAGGATAGATCTCAGCATCACTTCCGGTGCATCAGGATCTGCCCCGTCTATAACCATGCGTCCAGAGACAGCTGCATTCTCTCTTGTCAATAACGTGACGTACGGCCCTCCGGGAACTGAACTCAATATAATCCCCCTGGAAGGCCCGGAAGGCACCATTGTTGCCTCCGGTACCATGGCTTCCGATGCCGGGATCGTAAATACAACATTTTCCGTACCGGTGCCGGCTGCTTTCGCCCGGACACTCTTCATCGAGGCTTTGGAAAGGGAGGGAATTGATGTGAATGTAGATGCAACCGGTGATAATCCCGGATCTAAACTCCCGGCAGCGGAGGATTATGCAGACAGCCGGAAGGTGGCAGAACTCATCTCCCCGCCCCTCTCTGAGGATGTGAAACTGACGATGAAGGTCTCCCAGAACCTGCATGCCAACCAGTACATCATGCTGCTTGCCCTTTCAGACAACAAGACCGGGTATTATGACGGTATGAAAAAAGAGGGTGATATCCTTCGTTCCCTCGGTCTGAATACATCGGTGATTGCACTCGGTGACGGAGCGGGAGGGGATCGTGTTGACCGGGTCACCCCGCGGGCTGTGGCAGAACTCCTCACCCTGATCTCGAAAAAGCCTTATGCAGAGACGTATCTGAAGGCCCAGCCTGTCCTCGGTGTTGATGGCACCCTTGCCAGTCACTGCAAGGCTGGAAATACGGGCTGTGGAAAGGTCTATGCAAAGACCGGTACATCCCCATGGCCTGATACCTTGAATGAACAGAATTTCCTGCTCTCAAAAGGCCTTGCCGGTTATGTCGATACGAAGAGCGGGAAAAGACTTGTATTTGCTGAATACGTCAACAATGCACCGTTCTCTGAGAGTATGAATTCAGATATCGCGGGAATAGACCTTGGTAGTATTGCCGGGCTTATTTACGAGTATTACTAAATCCTCAACCTTTTTTGGACGTATCTGACCAGTCCTATCGTGCGGAGTTGATGAGACCCATTGTTGTTCTGTCGTGTTATGTGAGAAACCTCACGATCCGGGAGCGGTCGCCCCCGGCAGTTGCTTTCCGCTTATGTCAGTCCCGAAATCCTTCACAGCGAGACTGATCCATCGATAGGAGGGAACGACGAATTGTCGTGGGATAACCGGGTTGCCGAGAGTTTTTTTTGTCCCTGTCTCCCTCTGAATTTTCCCAAAAGCCAGAAGGTAACTGAAGTTCAGCGAGTATTTCAACACCTTTTTGTCCTCTCACTACATTTCCATTAGTAATGGACTGTTCCAGGTGATCTATGAAACAAATTGTATTATCATCAGTAATAATCGCGATTCTGCTTCTTACCGTAATAATTACACCCGGATGTACATCTGAACCTGCGGTGACAACGACGGTACCCCCGGGAGATAACCTTCTTGCTGGGGGAGAGAACGAGTTCCAGAATGATAACCTGCATGCTGCAACCCGGCTCTTTACCTTTGCACAGGCTAACTATACCGCGGCCGGTGACACTGAAGCAGCCCTGAAAGCCAGGGACCGGGTTACGACTTCGCGGATGCTGACACTCGAATTCCCCTACAACCGCAGTACCGTTGAAGAGGAGGTTGCAAAAGCCTTTCCCGATGCATCGCCCGAAGAGATTGCACGCTGGCTGGATGCAAATATGACCGCTACTATCAACAGTGACGGAGAGATCCTGTACTTCTCCGATACGGTCTCAAACATCAGGTACCATAATCTGGTCCTGATGCAGAAGAAGACCGCTGCAGGGAACCACACCCCGCTGTATGACGAAATCACGCCTTTGACACTTGATCCGCAAAAGACCGGATCTGACCCGTACGGTGAGCCTGTTTCCTGGAAAGGAGTCGGAGAGTTCTCTCTCTCCCGTGATGTACTTCCTGATAACGGGACTCTGAAACTCTGGATCTCCTTGCCAATTGAGACTGGTTCACAGACTAATGTGACCATAGACTCTGTAGAACCAGCCAAATATGTGAAATCCTCGACCGGAACTACTGCTGATCTTGGCCTCGTGTACCTTGAGATCCCCCTTGAAGAGGTGAATGACCCATCTGTCAATGTCACTGCCAGGTTCCGGTTTCTCCAGCATGAGCAGCGGTTTGAGATCGATCCTGCAAAGGTGGAACCCTACAATACCAGTGATCCCATGTACCTGAAGTACACCACATCAAGCAAAAATATCGTCATTACTCCCGAAATGAAAAAGAAGGCACAGGAGATTATAGGCAACGAAACCAATCCGTATCTCCAGGCAAAGAAGATATTCTGGTATATCGTGGACACCCTTCCGTATAGTAAAGCTCCTCATACATGGCTTGACGCTTCCAATACTCCTGAGTCCGTCTATGTCCTTGAGACCGGGATCGGTGATTGCGGATCCCAGAGCATGTACTTTGCTGCCCTTTGCCGTTCGATAGGCATTCCTGCACGGGCAACCGGTGGCTACCAGATGATCATGGGTAATGCAGGAACCCATTTCTGGGCGGAGTATTACCTGGAAGGGTACGGCTGGATCCCCGTTGACGTAACGGCAGCCGAAGGA
Organism: Methanospirillum sp.; assembly: GCA_028679485.1. Lineage (GTDB taxonomy): Archaea > Halobacteriota > Methanomicrobia > Methanomicrobiales > Methanospirillaceae > Methanospirillum. The sequence goes on from JAJRBL010000177.1 coordinate 6,001, forward strand.
GCAGACTGGTCTTATAATGCAACCCCTGAAGAACGTCACCGGTATAAAGAGTATTTCTTTGGTAGTCTTGATCCGTACCGCTACATCATCCAGAAAGATATGGATATTCCGTTTGTCCCTGAAACGAACGACACAACCTCCTCGGAAATATTCTTGCAGGAACCAAAGGGGGTCTGTGATACCTGCACGGTTAGTCCGAATTTATTCCTTCCCGAATCTAGTTCCTGGTCAGTTACGATGACGAAGGAATGAAATCTGCCTCATTTTTGAGGTTCTCTTTGGTACCAGCGTGACAAAGAGTGTCAATTTTGGTCTGGGAAAACTCTGGTGGATCGTATTGAACCCTGCATGTTAATGTCATAACCCTTATCCCCCGGACAATACAACTACTCTCATGAAGTCTCTTATCAGGAGTTCTTTGCTCCTGCTTTTTGCCGGAACCATCCTCTTCGGAATGGTATTTTTTGCCGCCGGCGAGAACCTGAACTCTTCAGGAAGTGAGGATCGGTTAGCTGGTCTGGATGAGTTTATTACCAAGACACTGGACGAGTATGAGGTTCCAGGTGCGGTCGTCGGCATCGTTGAGAACGATTCGGTGGTGTATCTGAAAGGATTCGGTGTCCGGGAGCTCGGAAAACCCGGAAAAGTTGATCCTGATACCCGGTTCCAGATCGCGTCGGTGTCAAAGTATTTCACGGCCGGGGATATCGGTAGCCTGGTCGATGAAAAGAAACTGGACTGGGATACCCCGATCGTGAAATACCTGCCTGGTTTTGCATTGAAAGATGCATACGCCGGAAATCATACAACACTCCGGGACCTGCTCGCCCATCGCAGTGGCCTGAAAAAATATGACGGGGAATTATTGAGCAAGATTGGGTATAACAACAGCGAGATACTGCACCGGGTACGGTTCCTCGAGCCTGGATGCAGTTTCAGGGAGCAGTACCAGTACTCAAACGTGGGGTACTATATCGCCGGCGAGGTTGCAGCAGAAGTGGACAACCGCAGCTGGGAGAACCTGACAGAATACCGGATCCTGCAGCCTCTTGGGATGAAGCGGTCAGGTACCGGCCTGGATACCCTTTTCCTTGATGACAACCATGCAGCTGCCCATTCCGGCATCAACGAACCGGTTCATATTATTGAATCCGAGAGGAGTTCTCTTCCTGCTGCCGGTGCCGTGGTATCTACCGGAAGGGACATGACCCAATGGCTTCGGATGCTCCTCGGGGACGGAACCGTCGACGGGAGAGAGATCCTGAAGCCGGAGACGGTGAAGACGATCCATTCGGCAAATACGCCCCTCGGCTCCGGAGGAGTGCTCCAGGATCCGAACGCTGCTGCAGGTCTTGGCTGCGACACAAATAATTTCCTGGGTGAACGGGTGATCGAGAAGAATGGAGCATTAAACGGTGTACGCTCACTTGTAACGATTATTCCCTCAAAAAAGAGCGGGATAGTGATCATCGCAAACAAGCAGCTGACGGCGTTCCCCGAGGCTATCCAGGCGGAATTCCTGGAACGGTATATCGAAAAGAGTGGTATTGATCTGCAGGAACGTATGAAGATCGTGCAGGATATGATCTATTCAATCACGAAAAGTCCGGACCGTCCAAAGAACCCGGAACCTGCAACAATGAGTCCTGCAAAGGTTGCCGGTAAGTATACCAGCGATCTCTATGGCGATATGCTCGTAAGCAAGGGGACCGATACAGGAAACATGACGGTCCAGCTTGGGCCCGGCAAATACCCGGGATTCCTCTCCCACTGGACAAACAACACCTGGCACCTCTCTTGGTCAAACCCTGATGAACAATCCGGATTCATCAACTTCACGGCATCGCCATCCGGATTTATCACTGGTATCACCTCTGATGATTTCGGCCCGTTTTCGCGGGTATGAGGAAGGTATATCCCCCTATCCTGTTTTTCCGGCCAGAAGTTATCGCCTCAATTCATATGGGGCAGGAGATCATCGATTCTGTGATGAATTTCCGCTGTTGCCCATCAGTCCGATCACCTCTCCTTCTGTTACGGTATTGCCCGGTTTCACCGGGTTCAACCCGTTGACCATGTAGGCATAACTGGTGTATTTCCTGTCCCCGGTATCGATGATAAAATTGATTGAAAAGGAGCCTGATTGTTCGTTCAGGCCCGTGTAAACGGGCCAAACTCCTCTGATGTATAGCCGGTGACAGATCCCGACGGGTTTGCCGTAAAGGTGACAAACCCGACCATATCGTCCGGATTTGGCCACGAGAGGTACCAGGTGTTGTTTATCCAGTAGGTGAGATTCCCCGGGTACTTGTTTGGACCAAGGTCAATCGTCATATTTCCTGCATCTCTGCCCTGGTCTATCCACATGGTACCGTACAGGTCGCTCTTGTACATTCCTTTGATGGCTGCCGGGTTGATCGTTGCAGGGCCTGGGTCTGTCGGCCGTTCGGGATTTTTGACAAGCGAGTTCCAACCTGCCTGCGAGGCCTTTACCCTTTCCTGCAGGTCAATATCACTCTTTCCGATGTACCGTTCAAGAAATTCATCCCTGACGGCCTCGGGGAACGCCGTCAGTTGTTTGTTTGCAATTACCACGAGTCCTGTTTTCTTTCCCGGAATGAGGATAACAATCGAACGGAGTCCTTCA
>JAJRBL010000178.1 GCA_028679485.1 Methanospirillum sp.
CAAAAGATGAAATACTCGCCATAGCACTGCAGAAACTGGGTCTGATGCCTGGAGATATCTTTGCAGACATCGGGTGCGGAACCGGAAAAGTCACCCTTGCCGCTGCGTCACAGGTTACCAGGGTTCATGCCATCGATATCAGGGAAGAAGCATACCGCTGGACGGAGGGGGAGGTAAAACGCTGTAATGCCTCGAATGTCATCCTCTATCACGATGATGCAGCCATGGTTCTGGCATCCCTCGAGAGGCTGGATACTGCCTTCGTGGGAGGATCCAGGAATCTCGGGGTGATCGTCAGGGAACTTGCCCGTCTCCAGGTACGATCCCTGGTCATCACCGCCGTACTGCTCACCACCCTTCATACCGCAATAGAGTCTCTAACCGGATACGGGATGTTCAGGGAAGTGATCCATGTACAGGTCTCAAAAAGCGTGCTGATTGCCGGAGGAATAATGTTAAAGCCGATCGATCCCGTTTACATCATCCACGGGGGGGCTTCATCATGCTGACCGGACTTGGTTTAGGCCCGGGAGATCCGGAGTTGCTCACGCTTAAGGCGGTGAGGATCCTCAAGGAAGCTGACCGGGTGTACATCCCCGGGGGGCTTGCCAGGCGGCTGACTGAACGGTACTGTGATCCCATCGAACTTCCCTTCCCGATGAGTTATGATAAAAAGGCGATCAGGGAACAGATCATTGCGAATGCAGAGGTAATCGCCGGGGAAGCTGCAGAAAAGAACGTGGTCTTTGGCATCATCGGTGATCCGAACATCTTCTCAACCTTCTCCCGGCTTGCGCTAATTATCAGGGAGAGATACCCGGATATTCTCATCAGCACCATCCCCGGGATCTCTTCAGTCACCGCCCTGATGTCTGAGACACAGATGCCCATCACGGGAGGATTCCTGGTCACCGACGGCAGCCGGTTAAAATCACAGATCAGGATGAAAGTACGGCATCCCCGCAGAATAGCTGATGAATTGCGATCAGAAGGATATACCAGGTTTGCCCTTATCGAACGGATGTACATGGATGGGATGAAGATATTCCGCGACGAGGAACTTCCGGAAGAGAGCAGTTACTTCTCACTTCTCTACGCGGAGCGTGAAACATGAACAAGGTATGGTTTGTCGGCGCAGGTCCCGGAGATCCGGAACTTATCACGGTAAAGGGCAGGAGATTGCTGGATACGGCTGATATCCTCATCTATGCCGGATCCCTCGTAAGTCCGGACCTGGTGGCATGTTCCCCTGCTCCAAGAAAATATGACAGCAATGGAATGAGCCTTGAAGAGATGATCCCGCTCATGGTCAGAGGCGCCAGGGAGGGTAAAACCGTTGTCAGGCTTCATTCCGGCGATCCTGCGCTGTATGGGGCGATCGTAGAGCAGATAGATCTCCTGGAGAAGGAGTCTGTCGAGACAGAAGTCGTTCCCGGCGTCTCGTCGCTCTTCGGAGCGGCAGCTGCCCTGCAGAAGCAACTGACCCTCCGCGGGGTCTCAGAGTCGGTCATCATCACCAGGCCTGCGGGAAATACCCTTGAAAAGGACAAGATCGTCGAACTTTCACAATCCGGAGAGACCATGGCAGTCTTCCTGGGATCAGACAAACTTGACGATATCACCGGGAGACTGGCCTGTTCGCCCGACACGCCGGCAGTGGTGGTTTACCATGCGACATGGCCGGATCAGAAGATCGTCAGGGGTACCGTTGCAGACATCGCACGAAAGGCAGCCGAAGAGAAGATCACAAAATCAGCCCTTCTGCTCGTGGGTGAGGTCTTTGCCCGAGAACCAAGGGGACATACCAGGTCTGTGCTGTACTCATGAACAAAACGGTAATAACTGCTCTTCCCTTTTTTGAGAAAGAGGCATAGGAGATAGCATCAGCCATCGGTGCAGAATTTGTCCCCTATAAAAAGGGGATATTCCCGGAGTTATTCTCTTCTGCAGACAGGATCGTCGCCATCATGGCGATCGGTATCGTGATCCGGAGCATCACACCGCTTATCAGGGACAAGTGGACCGATCCCCCGGTTGTGGTCGTAAGTCCCGACATCAGGTATGCAATTCCGGTCCTTGGCGGACATCATGGCGGGAACGATCTCGCGTACCTCCTAGCGGCCCGGTATAACCTGGAGCCGGTCATCACCACTGCAACCGAGGCCACCGGGAAAGCAGCCGTGGAAGTGATCGCGGCACAGGAACACCTGAGAGTGGTGAACACCTGGTCGACGAGGGAGTCGAACACCGCAGTTCTCAATGGCAATGCAGGTATATACCGGACCTGCGGTCCGGGGATGGTTATCGCCGGACCAGGGGTATCGTTCCTCGTGGCAGAGGGATTATACACGGTTGGTATCGGGTGCAGGCTCGGAACAAGGTCAGAAAAGATCATCGATGCACTGAACTCGGCTTTTCAGGAGGCTGGGATAAACCCGGACGACGTATCCGTGTATGCATCGGTATCTCTCAAAACCCATGAACAGGGTCTTATTGAAGCGATACGGCAGATGGGAAAGAGCATCATCTTTATCAATCCGGAAGATCTCGATGATACACACCCATATTCCCGATCTGCAGCTCAAAGATTCGGATTGCCCGGAGTCGCAGAACCTGCTGCCCTTGCAGCATCCCTTCATCACAGGTTAATCATGGAAAAAAGAGTCTATGGAGATGTCACCATTGCAATCGCACAGTGAAAACGGCTGCCTGTACGTGGTCGGAATCGGTCCCGGTGCACCGGATACCATTACCCGGAAGGCAGAGTCCGTATTGATCGAGGCCGATGTCGTAATCGGCAATGATTTTTACCTGAACCTGATTCCCCACCTGCTGAAAGACCAGGAAGTAATCAGAAGCAGCATGGGCAAAGAGGTAGACAGGACAGAACAGGCCATCCATCTTGCGAAAAAGAGAAAAGTGGCGATGATATCAGGGGGCGATCCCGGGGTATATGGCATGGCAGGAATCGTTCTCGAGATGGCAGAACGGATAGCCCCCGATCTACCGGTAGAGATCATCCCGGGAGTCACCGCTGCCAGTGCAGGGGCAGCAAAGCTCGGAGCGCCCCTGACAAACGATTTTGCCGTGATAAGCCTTTCAGATCTGCTCACGCCGAGGGAGGTTATCGAAAAGCGGGTGAGGATCGTCTGTTCGGCAGGTATACCCCTTGTCCTCTACAACCCCAGGAGCAGAACAAGGACAAGCCTGTTTGAAGAAGTGGTACAAATCGCCTTAGAACACCTCCCTCCGGAGACGCCGGTAGGGATTGTAAAGGATGCATACCGGGAGGAAGAAGAGGTGCTTGTTACCATCCTGCGGGAGGTTATGGACCTCGAAGACCGTATCGATATGCACACCGTCGTCTTCATCGGCGGTGAAGAGACCCGCATGATCAGGAGAAATAACCATGAAAGAGGAGTCATTACCCCCAGGGGATACCACCGGAAGTACGTATACTGACATTGGTGCAGACACCGAAGAAGGATTTGATATCTCCAGCAGGTCGCGCAGGATAGCAAGGAACGTCATCGGAGACAGCAGCCCTGAAGACCGGATTCGCCAGAGATGTTCTATTGCTGTCGGAGATTTTGCGATGGCAGACCTGATGCGGTTTCGGGATGATCCCGTCTCATCCGGCCTTGCAGCCTTAAGGGCAGGATCCCCCATCTACACCGACATACGGATGGTTCAGATGGGAATCCAGAAAAAAGGGCACCGGAGTGAGGTAACCTGTGTTCTCGACCATCCGGTGTCAGGGGATACCACCGGAAGGACCAGGACCTCAATCGCCCTGGAAGGATTAAAAAACTCATTGAACGGTTCCATTGTAGTCATAGGCAACGCTCCTTCCGCCCTACTGATCTTATGTGACCTGATCAAGACAGGAGTAAGACCAGCCCTTGTCATTGGTACTCCTGTCGGGTTTGTACAGGCAGCAGAATCAAAAGAACTGCTTCGTACCATTCATACACCATCGATATCAAACGAAGGAACACGGGGAGGAACCCCGGTAGCGGTTGCCGCAATGAATGAACTCATTACAATCTTTGCCGAAGAAGAGAATACCGTTTTATAGCATGCAGGACCCGGTTAGTGGATTTGAATACCCGGAATCATGGATTGTGCCCGGGATGGATCCCAAAACCCGTGAATTGATAGAGAAGGGCCTCGCGATCCTTACTTCAGACGGTTCTGTCAGGAGACGGGGATTTACCACGGGAACCACTGCATCCGCGGCCGCAAAGGCTGCAATCCTCTCCCTAGCCGGACAGGATATAACAGATGTTCATGTCACAACCCCTTCAGGCATCAGGGTGTACATCCCGGTTGAAACAGAAGAGGGAGTGGGACTCTGCAGGAAGTATCCCGGGGATTATCCTGGTGACGTAACCGCCGGGCTTTTGTTCAGGGGTGAAGCATCCATGGCAGAAGAGGGACGTAAGCTCTCCTTCGGGGAGGGGATCGGAAGATGGGAACGCAGTTCAGCGAGATACAAGAAAGGAGATCCTGCCGTTTCCATACAGGCACATGATGAGATCTTGAACGCTATCCATGAGGCCATGGAGGAGACAGGTCTTAAGGGCATCTCACTTCATCTTACCGTGCCTGATGGGAGAGAGGTTGCCAAAAAGACCCTGAACCGGATGGTCGGTGTATCAGGGGGGATTTCAGTGCTCGGAACCACCGGGTTTGTCGAACCATGGGACGATCACCTGGAACAGACGGCCTGCGAACGGGCATTGCAGGCTGAAAAAGTTGTTCTGACGACGGGGAGAGTAGGTATGAAATATGCCAGGCTCTTCTTCCCTGACTATGAAGTAATCCTGGCAGGATCACGGCTATCGGGGATAATTCCGCAGATAACGGGTAAGGTTATCATATGCGGGCTTCCCGCCCTGATTCTCAAATTCATGAATCCGGTATTCCTCGACGAAACCGGATGCATGACGGTTGAAGAACTGATGGAGACCGAGATGTTTATTCCACGCATGAACTCCACCATTACCCGGTTCAAAGAGAAATACCCGGATACCAGGGTTGTGCTGGTGAACCGCAGCGGCGTAATAATCGGTGACAGCGGATGAAGATCGTCGGTACCGGGTGCGGGCCGGGGATGCTCACCGAGATGGCGATAGAGGAGATAAAGAAAGCCGGCATGATCGTCGGATCGAAACGGGCGATCGACCTCGCTAGCCACTATATCCCGCCAGGCTGCGATACCAGGATAATCGAGGATTATAAATCGCTCCGTTCACTCCCTGATTCTGCAGTCCTGCTTTCAACCGGGGATCCTATGTTGTCCGGGCTTGGGTATCTCGGGGGAGATGTAATCCCCGGAATCTCTTCAGTCCAGTATGGAGCGGCAAAAACAGGAGTCTCTCTCACCGGCCTTGTTATCATTTCTGCCCACGGGCG
>JAJRBL010000179.1 GCA_028679485.1 Methanospirillum sp.
TCCATCTCACCGTAAAACCGGTGATTCTATCGAAGATTATCAGAGTGATGTAATGGGACAGGGTAAATTTGCCGCACGGAAATTAAAGCGTGACTCGGCCAAATTCCGGTGGAGTGATCCTCATTTCGCCAGAACAGCAGGTGGTCTGAAATTAAAGTCTGATCCGCTTGAGGGCGCGCCACAGGGACGAGGAATTGTCCTTGAGAAGATTGGTGTTGAAGCAAAACAGCCGAACTCGGCAATCAGAAAATGCGTGCGTGTTCAGTTGATCAAGAACGGAAGGCAGGTTTCTGCTTTTGCAGTGGGTGACGGTGCCATCAACTTCATCGATGAACACGACGAGGTTGAGATTGAAGGCATCGGGGGCCGTCTTGGTCGTTCAATGGGAGATATTCCCGGTGTCCGTTTTGTCGTCACCAAGGTGAACAATGTCTGTCTTCATGAACTGGTGATAGGCAGGAAGGAGAAACCGCGCAGGTGATCGTGATGAGTGAAGAAGGATCCGCCCCGTCACGGTTACTTTTTAACCGTTGGGACACAAATGAGGTCACGATTCGTGACCCGGGTATCGCCAGGTATGTCAACCTGAACTCAATGATTGTGCCGCATTCCTGCGGCCGTCTGACCCGTCAGGAGTTTCATAAATCAAGTATGCTCATCGTTGAGCGGCTTATCAACCAACTGATGCGTACCGAGAACAATACCGGCAAGAAGCAGCTTGCAATACGTATTGTCAGGGATGCTTTCGAGATAGTTCACCAGAAGACAAAGAAAAACCCGATAGAGGTTCTCTGTGATGCAGTTGCAAACTCCGGCCCGAGAGAGGAGACGGTCCGTCTGAAATACGGTGGTATCAATGTTCCAAAGTCGGTTGATACCGCCCCGATGCGGAGGGTTAACACTGCCATCGGTTTCATTGCAACGGGGGTTTACTCGGCCTCCCACAAGAAGAAAAAACCGGTAGCAAATGCCCTTGCAGAAGAGCTGATTGCAGCCTCGAACGGCGATCCGAAGTGTTTCTCTGTCGCCAAGCGTGAAGAACGGGAACGTGTTGCAAAATCGGCACGGTAAATAATTGTCCCCTTTCTGTTTTTTTTAATTCCAGGTGAAATATGAGTCGAGGGAAGAAGACGGTAGAGCGCGTCATGCAGCTCATGAACCAGCCCGAATTTATCAGGAACATCGGTATTGTCGCACATATTGATCACGGCAAGACCACCCTTTCCGATAACCTCCTGGCTGGTGCAGGTATCATCAGCGAGGATCTCGCTGGGAAAGCCTGCTGGATGGATTCTGACGAGGAAGAACAGGCACGTGGTATCACCATAGATGCATCCAACGTGTCGATGGTCCATGAATACGACGGGAAAGAGTTCCTTATCAACATGATCGATACCCCCGGGCACGTTGATTTTGGTGGCGACGTTACCCGTGCAATGCGTGCAGTTGACGGGGCAGTCGTCCTTGTCGATGCTGTAGAGGGAACCATGCCCCAGACCGAGACGGTTCTCAGGCAGGCACTCAAGGAACGGGTAAAGCCTGTCCTGTTTATCAACAAGGTCGACCGGCTGATCAATGAACTGCAGGTCGACGAGATGGAGATGCAGATCCGGCTTGGCAAGGTTATTGACAAGGTCAACAAGCTGATCAAGGGTATGAATGAGGATATGTACAACAATGGCTGGAAACTTGATGCAGCAGGGGGAACTGTTGCGTTTGGTTCTGCCCTGTACAACTGGGCAATATCCGTCCCGTACATGAAAAAATCCGGGATCTCATTCAAGGAAGTGTACCAGCATTGTAAGGACGGGGATATGAAGGCACTCGCAAAGAAAAGTCCTCTTTGTGAAGTTGTTCTTGATATGGTCGTAACGTTCCTTCCAAACCCGACGGAGGCACAGCCCCGGCGTGTCGGTGTCATCTGGCATGGTGATGTTACCAATCCTGAAGGAAAGGGTATGATAACCTGTGATCCGAATGCGCCGAGCTGCCTCATGGTTACCGATATCTCATTTGATCCCCATGCAGGTGAGGTTGCAACCGGCCGGCTCTTCTCCGGGAAACTGAAACGCGGTGACGAGATGTATGTTATGGGAACCGCGAAGAAGGTCAACCGGCTTCAACAGGTTGGTATCTTCATGGGGCCGACCCGGGTCGAGGTTCCCGAACTGTATGCAGGTAATATCGCCGCAGTAACCGGTCTTAAAGACGCGGTCGTCGGTTCGACGGTCTCAAACCTCATGGATATGACCCCGTTCGAGTCACTGGAGCATTATTCCGAGCCAGTCGTTACGGTTGCTGTTGAAGCCAAGAATATGAAAGACCTGCCAAAACTGGTTGAAGTGCTCAGGCAGGTAGCCAAAGAGGATCCGACCCTTCGTGTCAATATCAACGAGGAGACCGGGGAGCACCTTATATCTGGGATGGGAGAGCTCCATCTTGAGATTATCACCGGCCGTATCAAGCGTGACAAGGGTGTTGAGATCGTCACATCTGAGCCCATCGTGGTCTACCGTGAGACGATCACCGAAAATCTGACCGATGCCGTGGAAGGAAAATCTCCGAACCGTCATAACCGGTTCTATTTCACTCTTTCACCGCTGCCTGAAGACGTTGTGGAGAAGATTAAAGGCCACGAGATCTCGATGAACCAGGAATCCCTTGAACGCCGTGATGCTATGATGAAGGCCGGGTTTGATAAGGATGAGGCTAAAAGTGTCAAGGATATCTATGCAACCAATATCTTCCTGGATATGACCAAGGGTATTCAGTACCTCAACGAGACCATGGAACTGATCATCGACGGTATTCATGAAGCCCTGGACGGCGGCCCGCTCGCCGATGAGCCGGTCCAGAACATGCTCATCAAGCTCGTCGATGTGAAGCTTCACGAGGATGCCATCCACCGTGGGCCTGCCCAGGTCATTCCGGCAGTCCGGAGTGCCATCAAGGGTGGAATGCTTCTTGCAGGTGACTCGCTCCTTGAGCCGATGCAGAAACTCCATATTACCGTGCCCCAGGATCATATGGGCAGTGCGACATCCCAGGTCCAAAGCCGCCGTGGCCAGGTCTACGACATGGCAAGTGAGGGTGACACGATAACCGTTATCGGCAAGGCACCTGTGGCCGAGTTGTTCGGGTTCGCCGGAGATGTCAGGTCGGCAACGGAAGGAAGGGCCATGTGGAACAGCGAATTTGCAGGGTTTGAGATTGTTCCCGCAGGGATGGCCAAGGAGATCGTCCTTGAGATCAGAAAGCGCAAAGGACTCAAGGAAGAGCTGCCTAAGCCTGCAGATTACCTAGCCTAATTTGCCACCCTTTTAACATCACTCGATTAAATCATTTTCTTTATATTTATTTTTCGTTATATCACTCAAATCAGGCTTATTTTGGGCTTATGATTTGACAAGGTATATATGCAACACCGACGAATTTTTCGTGAATAATCTGACTACAAGATAGTCAATAATGATGGGGTTGATAGAAATGATTGGTTATGATTGGAGAAGAGTACTCTCTGTACTTATTATTGTGATAGTCCTGATAACCGGGTATGCATCGGCAATCCGTCCGACGTCCGCGTTATATGATCAGACCGGGATCAGTACTTCCATTGATGCAACCTGTATCGGTACGTTTCTCGTGGATCATGATATGGAGTGGCAGCAGACGAATACTGCCGGTGGAGATCTTGCAAATACATCCCTTACAGACGGCGAAACCCGTGCAATCTTTACGTATAGGGAGAACACGCTCGGTGCGGATGGAAATACCCGGTATACGAAGGATTACAACATGGATGGGTCAAATGTCTCTGCAGGAAGAGACAACCTCGAAGTAATCCATACGGTTAATTTCAACCAGACACCCGGGCAGGATGGGATGTTGTGGTATGATGAAGAGGGTACCATATCAGTGAACGGGGCTGCATCAAACAGCACGGATACCCGTTGTGTCTTTGCTTCTTCAGGCTCTGGACTGGGGGCATTCCAGGGAACTGTTGCAGCAGGAAGTGTTATGAATGTCGATGAGGTGGCAGCAGTGACCCAGCTCAACGGCAGGGCGATATCAGGGGATAGTTCAGTACCGGTAAACCTGCGGTATGGATTTGATGCGGAGGGCAGCAGTACCGATACAAATGATACCCTTGCCAGTGGATCAGCCGAGGTATTCATGAATACGAACTTTGTGACCGGTGATCCGGCAAGTTCGGAGAGTTGTGGCGAAGCAACCAATGTAACAACCAGGATCTATGATAAACAGAGAACCGTTGCAAGCGGCTTGTTCGACCTGGCGCAGACCCATGAATACACCTCCACCTATTAATCTCCTTTTTTTATGACAGATGACACGCTTGAGTACTGCCTGAAAGGACTTCGTGATCCTGATAAGACTGTCCGGGCACGAAACATGGAAAAACTGGCAGAAATTGGAACTCCTGCAGTTTCGTCCCTGATGATCCTCCTGTCTGATTCAGACTGGGTAGTCAGGTACCGGGCAGCAGAAGCCCTTGGCTGTATCCGGGACCCGGTCTCGACCGGGCATCTTATCACCCTGACCGGTGATTCCAAGGATCATGTACGGTACATGGCAGCCAAGGCACTGGGCGGGATGAAGGATGACAGGATACCGCCGGTTCTGGTCAGGTTGCTGCGGGATAATCATCTTTATACCCGGAGGATTGCTTCTGCCGGAATAGCTGCATCCAAAGACCTGGCTGCAGGGGATGCTCTCAGGGCGGCAATGGAGACCGAACATGACCTGGAAACCCGGGAAATCTTCCGGAAAGACCTGATATTAATGAAAAAAGGGTAGTTAACGGATTTTTGTTCCAGGTGAGTTTTTTGTAAATAACCGGACTACAGGGTAATCTCTTGTAATGGGGTTGACAGAAACGATTGTTTATGATAGGAAAAGAGTACTTGGTGTACTCATAATTATGTTCGTCCTGATAACCGGGTATGCATCGGCAATCCGTCCGACGTCCGCGTTATATGATCAAACCGGGATCAGTACCACCATTGATGCAACCTCTATCGGTACATTTCTCGTGGATCATGATATGGGGTGGCAGCAGACGGACACTGCCGGTGCAGATCTTGCAAACACCTCTCTGACAGAGGGAGAAACCCGTGCAATCTTTACGTATCGGGAGAACACGCTCGGTGCGGATGGAAATACCCGGTATACGAAGGATTACGACATGGATGGATCAAATGTCTCTGCAGGAAGAGACAACCTCGAAGTAATCCATACGGTTAATTTCAACCAGACACCCGGGAAGGACGGGCAGCTCTGGTTTGACGAGGAGGGAACCATATCGGTAAGCGGGGCTGCATCAAACAGCACGGATACCCGTTGCGTCTTTGCTTCTTCAGGTTCCGGACAGGGGGCATTCCAGGGAACGGTAACCGCAGGGAGTGTCATGAATGTCGACGAGGTGGCAGCGGTGACCCAGCTCGACGGCAGGGCGATATCAGGGGATAGTTCAGTACCGGTGAACCTGCGGTATGGATTTGATGCTGAGGGCAGCAATGCCGATACAAATGATACCCTTGCCAGTGGTTCAGCGGCGGTATTCATGAATACGGATTTTGTGACCGGTGATCCGGTGTGTTCAGAGGATTGTTGCAATGAAACCAACGTATCGACGCGTATTTATGATAATCAGAGGACTGTTGCAAGTGGCCTGTTTGGTCTGGCACAAACCCACGAATATACCTCTTCCAACTGATCCCCTTTTGGTGTCTTTTTCATCCTATCTGCAACGGATCCTAACCGGCAGCGAACGATATGGAACCGGACCCGGAGACCCGGGTTTTCTCCCCAGCAATCTGCGGGTACTGGAAAAAAGGGGTAACTACCGGATTTTTGTTCCGGGGGGGACCTGAGTTGCCGGGGTAAGAAGTGAGGCATCGTCCCCGGCAGCAAGGATCATTCCGTTGCTCTCGATACCGAATATCTTTGCAGGCTTGAGATTAGTCAGTACAACAACACTTTTTCCGACCAAATCCTCAGGTTTATGGAACTGGGCGATTCCGCTTACGATCTGCCTGACTTCACCGCCGATATCTACCATGAGTTTCA
>JAJRBL010000180.1 GCA_028679485.1 Methanospirillum sp.
ACTGGGCGGGGACCATCAAAACACTTTGTGGACAAGGGGTAAAGACCTCCGGTTTTATGGGGATTGAACAGGAGACATTCCAGGTACGTATGCAGTCATCATCTATGCCAGGACATGGCCAGGATTCTGAGATTTTTGGTAAAACCCGCTCTACGCTTATCACCGGAACACTCCTGCCGGAGGGAAAAAGTGCAGACATCTGGTTTGATGAGACCGGTATAATAAGGGAAATAGGAAAGGATATCGGAAAGAAGCACCGGGGCGATGCCGACCAGGTTCTTGACGGGACGGGCACGATCTCAATGCCTGGTCTCGTGAATGCCCATACCCATGCAGCCATGACTCTGCTTAGGGGATATGCGGATGATATGCACCTGCAGCAGTGGTTATCCGAAAAGATCTGGCCGCTCGAAGCCCATCTCACAGGGGAACACGTGTACTGGGGAACCAGGCTCGCCTGCATGGAGATGATCCGCACCGGAACCGTCGGTTTTAACGATATGTACTTCTTCATGGAGGATGCAGCGAGAGCGGTGGATGAATCCGGCCTCCGCGCAGTTCTCGGCCACGGGATAATCACCTTCGGGGATGAGGGGAAGTTCGAGAACGAGATGAAGGCAACGGAGCATCTCGTACAGCATGTGAGGACCCTTGACAGCCCCCTCATAAAGGCGTCGGTTGCACCCCATGCACCATACACCGTTCCGCCGGCACACCTCTCGGCCTGTGCCGAGTACGGCAGGAATGAGAAGATAATGCTTCATACCCACCTGGCCGAGACGAAGCAGGAGACTGATGACTGCCAGAAGACATACGGGGTCAGCCCTGCGAAACTTCTCGATCAGAACGGATGCCTCACCGAAAGGACGGTTGCTGCCCATGGATGCTGGCTTTCAGAAGATGACTGCAGGTTGATCGGGGAAAAAGGCACCCATATCGCCCATAACCCGGTCAGCAACATGAAACTTGCGACCGGGCGGGCAATGCCCTATCACTGGCTCCGGGATGCAGGGGTAAACATGGGGCTCGGGACAGACGGCTGCTCCTCGAACAACAACCTCGATATGTTCGAAGAGATGAAGACCGCGGCTATCTGCCAGAAGTTCTTCTGGAACTCAGACACGATGCTTCCTGCCGGGGAAGCACTGGCCATGGGCTCCTCCGGCGGAGCGAAGGCACTCGGCTACCGGGGCGGTGAACTGAAGAGAGGAATGCCTGCAGATATCTGCCTTCTCACGCTAAACAGGCCCTCGATGGTTCCCCTCCACAACCCGGTTTCAAACATGGTGTATGCAGCCGGGTCAGCCAGTGTCGAAACGGTTATCTGTAACGGAAGGGTTCTCATGCACCAGGGATGCATACCAGGCGAGGATGCAGTTATTGCCTGTGCACGTTCCAGTGCCCTTGATCTCCTGAAACGTGCCGGGGTATCTGAATAATCAGGTATGGGAGAGGATCGCTCTCATGAGATTCCCAGCAATTTCAGGCGTTTTCATGAGGGTGTCATACCTGGCTGCACCGGGGACATGGACGGGATCCCTGGTATCCTGGATGAACAGGTCCACGATCCCCTCGTACATCTTCATGACCCCGGACGAATCTGCCTGGTATCCCATGACCTCCATGAGCTGGCCTGCAGGTCCCGAGACCGGCTGATCACCGATGAAGGGACTGACCGCGATTACTTTTTTCCCCTGAAGTTCCTCCCTGATCCCGGAACAGGACAGGATCGGGAGGATACTCGTTACCGGGTTGCTCGGGCCGATTATCACGGTCTCTGCTCTCCTGATGGCATCAAGCGCCCCGGGTGCTGCAGGCGGGCACGGGATCGGATCATGGATGACTGCGGTCAGCGGTATATTTCCCCGGTGTCTGACCCAGTACTCCTGGAAATGCATATCCCCGGCGGCCGTCCTGACCAGGGTGGTCCACCGGTCGTTGCTCATGGGGACAATATTGGCTGATATTCCGAGATGTCTGCAGATCTCCCGTGTAACCTCGGTGAGGGTTAACCCCTTCTCCAGAAGGTCAGCCCTGATGATCTGGAACGCCCGGTCCAGATCACCGATTGAAATGAATGCATCGGGGAGGTATTCCCTGATTATCCCGTGGGTGGTGAAGGTATCCCCTGCTATACCCCACCAGGTGGTGGTGTTCAGGATACCGGCGAAGAGGTACGTGACCGTGTCAACATCAGGGGAGATGTGACCTCCCTGGTACCTGATATCCTCCCCGGTGTTTACAATGACAGATATCTCCGGGTCATCCAAGACTTTCCGTGCGCCCTGGAGGAGTTTTGGGGTTCCTGTCCCTCCGGAAAGAAAAGTGATCATCCTTTTCTATTTTACCCTTCAGGATCATATGAGATGCGGGGGCTCGATGAAGGCGATAAAGGATCCGGTCCATGGGTATATCAACGTAGAATCCTCGCTTCTGCCGCTTCTTGATACCCCGGAGGTTCAGCGTCTCAGGTATATCAGGCAGCTCGGTTTCTCCTTTTTGGTCTACCCGGGCGCACATCATACCCGGTTTGAACATTCGCTCGGTACCATGCATCTTGCAAAGACCCTCTCGCGGGGACTCGATCTTCCCGGGTATGAACAGGTACTGGTGACGTCTGCAGCATTGCTCCATGATATCGGTCACGGCCCTTTTTCCCATGCTATTGAGACCCTTTCACGGGAGATTCTGGGACGCCAGCATACCGATGTCCTTGACCGGTTGTCAGGGGGAGATCTTGGCCCTGTGCTTGAAAAGGCAGGGGTGAATCCTGAGGAGGTATTCCGGCTGATAGACGGGACCCACCCCCTCTCCGGGATCATCCACGGGGATCTTGACGTGGACCGGATGGACTATCTTCTTCGCGATGCCCACTACACGGGGGTTCCCTACGGAACCGTCGATGCAACACGCCTGATACGATCGATGAACCTCTCAGGCAGAAAGATAATCCTCGATGAATCAGGGATCCAGGCGGCCGAATCACTTCTTATAGCCCGTACCCTCATGCGTTCCTCGGTATACTACCATCATGTCAGCAGGATTGCAGAGAAGATGTTCACTCTTGCGGTGCACGAGTATATCAGGCCTGATCCCCCGGATATCCTTCCCGGTATGCTGCTCCTGGATGATGCGGCATGCATGCAGACCCTCCTCCATGCAGAAAACCCGGTGGTCTCCCGCCTTTCGAAGGATCTGTACAGGAGGCATCTCTATAAACGGGCATTATACGTGGGAAAGGAGCAGGTGAGGGAGGTGGCCAGCCTTACTTCGGAGTCTTTTCCCGAGGAACGAAAATTTGCCGAAGAGATAGCCAGAACAGCCGGTGTACATCCCAGTGATGTGCTCGTCGATATCCCGGGATTTCCCCGTGATATCTGGATGGAAGTCCAGGTAAAAGGCAGGAGTTCCCTTCTTCCCCTGGAGAAGGTATCACCCCTGGTTACCACCCTCAACGAGACGAGGCGGAGCCAGTGGCGTCTCGGGGTGTATGCCCCCGAACCGCTCGTCGATGTCGTCTCTCAGGCAGCACGTTCTGTCCTGAATATCAGGCCGTATACCCGGCAGGAACACCTGGTATAGACGATAAATACCTGTCGGGAGGAGACGGAGAATGTGCCTGTCTGCTCTCGTATTTTATAAAAAAAAGGGAACAGGTTACCGGTTCAGCCGAGAGATCGATTCACTGATCCTGGAAGCAATAACCGACAGTTCTCCGATTATGGATGATACCTGGTTGAGCGATACCGAGGACTCTTCCGAGGCAGAAGCCGATCCCACCGCCTCCCTGGCAGTCTCGGCAGACATGGTTTTTACCTCTGATACACTCGCTGTTATCTCCTCCACGGAAGCTGCCTCCTCTTCCGAGAGGCTGGCCACTTCGGTCATATGGAGTGAGATCTCTTCAACCTGGCCGGCAATGGTATGGAAGAACCTGATGGTGTCGGTAATTGCGGCAGATCCCTTTGAAACCTCCGTGTTCGCCTGGTTCATCGCTATTGCAGCACGTTCTGACTGGCGCTGGAGTGAACTGATGATCTTTGCAATATTCTCTGCAGAACCCTGGGATTCCTGGGCAAGTGCCTTGACTTCGTTGGCCACCACGGCAAATCCCATGCCTGCATCTCCTGCCCGTGCAGCCTCGATGGCTGCATTGAGTGCCAGGAGATTTGTCTGGTCTGCGATATCACCGATGATCTCCACGATTTTGTTTATCTCGTTCATCTGCTCCCTGATCTCGGTAATAATCGTACCGACATCATTGACCGCACCATTGATCGCCTGAATCCCGGTTTCAGCCACTGCAGCCTGCTCAACACCCTGGGTCGAGGTACTGTTCGCATCCAGGGAGAGCCTGCTTACTACTTCGACCTTCGCGGCAACGGTCGAGACCGAGGTATTCAGTTCCTCCATGGCGGTCAGGACCTGCTCAACCGACCTGACACTGTTGTCCGCGTTCATGCTTACCACGGATGAACTCTGGGCAATAGAGGCCGCACCTGCGGTGATCTCTTCAATACTTGCTGCAGCCTCTTCAGAGGATGCCGAGAGAACCTGTACCTGTTCGGAGACATCACGGATGGCTTTTGACAACTCTATGCCGATGGTGTTCAGACCTTCCTTCAGGGCGATGAGATCCCCTTTTGTTACCACCTGTTCGTCAAACCGTGCAGAGAAATTCGCCCTGGAGAAGAGATCGGCAACCCGTAACGCCTCGCTTAAGGGGGTGGTGATTGCGTCGAGCATATTGTTGATCCCGGCGATGATATCCCGGAATGCACCGACAAACATGGCTGTATCTCCTCTCTTCTGCAGCCTGCCCTCTTCTGCTTCGGTAATCAGGTTCCGAACCTCTCCCATGATGGAGGTGATGGTAGTGATCAGTTGGCTGAGAGCCATCGATATCTCATCATGCTCATCTTTTGGAACAACCGTAACCGAGAGATCGCCCTCCGCGACCTTCTTTAACGCTGCCAAAACGGTGAACTGAAGATTATTCGAGAATTCATCCATTTCACGTGCGAGAATTCCGATCTCATCGTCTCGGCTGATGTTCAGCCGTTCCGAGAGGTGCCCTCTTCCCATCTCTGATATCATCCTGGCTGCCTGCTCCAGGGGTGCCGTGGTGTTTCCTGAGAACGAGATTCCTATCGCGATAACGACGACAATCGTCAGTATTGCGACGATGATGATGAGAATGATCGTCTGCTGGATGGATCCTGCTATCGCTGATACGAGTCCCTGGTTCTCTATCCGGAGTTTCGTCTCCAGCTCACGTGAAGGAGCCAGGAATTCGTCGATATATGCCGTGATGGCGGTCTCAAGACGGACACCATCTTTGGTTGTTCCGTTCACGGGGAAATAACTGATGAACTTGTTCCGGTATGTTCCGTCCGTCTCCTTGAATTTATAATACCCTGATGCCGGGTTTCCGCCTTTTATCTTTACGACGATATCATACAGTTCAGGCGAATCGTTCCTGTATGCCTCGTATGATCCCCCCTCCTTGGATTTTGTCGAGTGCATGAGGTTTTTAAACCCGATCGGGTCACCGAGGACACTGTACCCCTGCGTTCCCACCGGCTGGACTGCTATGGCACGAAACTTCGGATCCTTGGAGAGATCCTGCCACGTCATCTCCGGATGGACAGCGAGATAGATCTCTAGTTCCTTCGCGATCGCCTGGGATTTCTCTATGATGTTATCCTCTGCGAGAGTCGTAAGTGCCTCGGTCGACATGGTTATCGACTCGTTACCGATCTCCTGTACCTTGACATCGGTCATACTGCTGATGGACTGCAGACTTACAATTCCGATTGCTCCGATTATTACCAATGGAATAACTGAAAGTCCAAGCATCGTCAGAATAAGACGGTTTTTAAACTGCATGCAATACCCCCCCCTTACCGGGTTTCACGTTAACCCGGAAGTTCACATCTGATCAGATATGGTAAAACTAACATATAGGCAACCAAGTTCATAAGGCCATCGGATCAGCGTATAAACGATACATAATTGCTTCATATGCACAGTATTGTACAGGAAGTGCGACGCAGAAGAAATGATCGCCGTTACATTCGGTGAGTCCTGTCACGAGGCTGAAAAAAAGTTATGCAGCGTTTGCTGCAAGAGTTCCGTCTGCGGTCATATACAGCCAGTAACCACGGAACGGATACATGAGGGTTGCATCGTTGCTTCCCTTGATGATCATCTGGTCATACTGCTGGGAGGGAGCGTTAAAGCCGACACAGTTTACCCACTTGTCCTGGACAGACAGGAGGGTATATTTGGCCTCAATCGGTGTTGTTCCGGTAAATCCTATCCCATTCCAGCCT
>JAJRBL010000181.1 GCA_028679485.1 Methanospirillum sp.
CGTTCACGCGTCCCCTGGAGATATCCTTCCCGGTTATCTGGTTAGAATAATCAAATCTGGCCATATTCATCACTTCAGCGGAACGAACTTGCTTGATCTGGTTGCTCCGATACCAGCCGAACCGTGTGCAACTTTCCTTCGCGTCAGGGCAAATTCTCCCAGGTAATGGAAGACAGACTCGGGCTGAAGTTCAACCTTGACAAAATCCTTTCCGTTGTGAATCTCCAGTTCCTTGCCAATCATCTCCGGGAGAATGATCATGTCACGCTGATGCGTCCTGATCCTGGACTCCTGCTTTTTGATATCGGAGAGAAGTTTCTCTTCTCCGAGTGTCCAGCCGCGGAGCACTTTACGCCGTGCACGGGCGGGCATGACCGGGATCATATCCTGCAGGCTCATTGCACGGAGCTCATCGATTTTATAGCCATGGTAGGTAAATTCCTCCTTCCGTCGTGGCAGTTTCTTCTGTATTTTCTTTGCCATCCCGTTCACCTCCTTCTGCCGGTCCGCCGGGCTGAAATATGTCCTACCTTCCTGCCCGGTGGTGTCCCTCTGCTCACGGTCTTAGGTCTGCCGGCATGCTGGTGACCACCGCCACCAAACGGATGATCGATAACGTTCATCGCCATACCCCTTACCCGCGGCCAGTTGCTTGCGGTGTTTTTCATTTTATGGTATTTCTTCCCGGCCTTGACGAACGGTTTCTCGTTACGCCCGCCACCGGCAACAATACCTATGGTTGCACGGCACTGCCCGTTGAACCACTTGGTAACCCCGCTCGGCATCCGTACCGCAACACGGTCTTCCATCTTATCGGTAACCATCGCCTGTACGCCACTTGCACGGACGAATTTTCCTCCGTCATTCGGACAGGCTTCGATATTGCATACAGATGAACCGGTTGGAATTGCCTGAAGCGGAAGGGTATTCCCGTTTTTCAGTTCTGCTTCAGGTCCCCAGGCCAGAAGATCGCCGATACCCATCCCTTCGGTAATGAGAACATACTTTTTCTCTTCGCCTGGAACATCCACAAGTGCTATGGGGGTATGCCGTGCCGGATCATGCTCAATATCGACAATCCGGTAACGTACTGTCTCCCGGGAATTTCCCAGGTGCTTCAGTGCTGCCTTATATCGGTGTGAAGGTGCGCGGTAGGTCGGGCTTCCGTGTCCACGACTCTGTGTTGTTATTCTATGTCCCATGATAGCACCTCACATTATTCCAAGCCGGCTGAGTATCTCTTCAGCTGCTTTCGGATTTGAAAAACTCACCATTGCTTTCTTTTCTCCCCGGTTTGTCATGAGAGTGCGGACTGCAACTACGGGTTGATCAAACATCTTCTCCATAGCCTGTTTGATCTGGACTTTTGATGCCTTGCGGTCAACAATGAATTGAAGCTGACCGTCACGCTCGACAAACAGACTTGCCTTTTCAGTTGCGTACGGATATTTCAGAATCATTATTGTTCCCCACCGAGTTTCTTGACCGCATTCTCAGTCCAGAGCGTAAGCCGTGCTGCATGAGTACCTGGTGCAAGCATTTCCACGCTCAGGTTGTCGACCAGACATACATCGACTCCCGCAAGATTCCGCGCAGCCTTGAGTTTTTCATCACCAGTAACGATGAGAATACTTTTTCGCTGCTTGTACCGCCGTCCACGAAGTTTTCCACGACCTGCACGAACTTTCCGGGATCGTTCCGCACGTTCGATGTCGCCGTATACCCCGATTGCCTGAAGCGTGGAGACGACCTCCCTTGTCCGCTTGAGCGACTCAAAATCGCCGGACAGAATATATGGCAGGGAACCGGTGAACAGATGCCCGCGTGAACGGACCAGCTCATCGCGGTTCGTTGCTGCGATTGCCGATCTCAGGGCTTTCCGTTTCTCTTTCCGGTTGATCTCCTTAACCAGAACCTTTTCAACTTTCGGGGGGTGCGCTTCACGTCCGCCCTTTGCCTGGGGAACTTTTGCAGCCTTTGAACTGTTTTTCAGACGTGGAACATGTGAAACACCACGACCACTACCCCAGCCGACTGCTGAAGCATTTACCCCGGCGAACACGTAACTTCCATGCGGCTGATATCGTCTGCTCTGCTGGGATATTACCGCCTTTTTGATAAGATCCGGACGATATTCTGAGCTGAAGACAACAGGAAGATCAATCTCATGGTCTACTGCTCCGGTAAGTGTCAATACCTGTGCTTTCATTCATCTCACCCCCTGCTTGCTCTCCAGACTCACAAATTCGATCGCAGGTTCGCGAATCTTATGTTCTCCCTGGCGCATTGAGTGTCTGATTCTCACGAGACGTTTGGATGGCCCCGGAACAGACCCTTTAATGAGGACATACCGTGCACGGACTTCACCATAACTAATGAATCCTCCTTCCGGTGTGATCTCCGAACCCTCTTCTCCGATTTTAAGGAGACGCTTGTTGAATTCGGTTCTCTGCTGGTATCCGAGCTGTCCCATCATCGGAACCTGCCACCTGATATGGTGGGGATTCCACGGACCAAGAGTTCCCACATGACGTTCCTTGCCGCCGCGGGAATGTTTACGTTTTCTCAGGTGGACACCCCAGCGCTTGACCGGGCCCTGCGTTCCCTTTCCGGTGGTAATAGCAGTAACATCGGTATACTGGCCGACCTTGAAGAGCGTGCGGATATCAAAGTCTTTTCCAAGCATGTTGAGACCGAATTCAAACCGGTCTTTCATTGAACCGCCATCAATGCGGGTCTCCATAATATCCGGCACTTTTTTCGGAACACCGGTAAGAACTGCAGGGCGGGTATACGTCAATGCAAAAACATCAACGATCTTTTCGGCCTCAAGTGCCTCTCTTACCTTCTGTTCTGCCTGGTCACGTTTGTAGTTCTTCGGAACGGAGATTCTCCGACCGAGTTCCTTGTCGAAGTTATCAGCCCAGATTTCGGTCAGGACATGGTTTCCATACGTATCATGCCGGTATACCCGGATAGCGGCAACCCGCATGTCAGGTACCTCAATCACGGTAACGGGTACCATGATATCTTTCCCTTCATTCGGGCTGTTGGCATGATCATCGACCATGACAACATGGGTCATCCCCACTTTATACCCTGCAAAACCCTGGAGTGCAGGTTCTCCCTGATATGCTGGCCACGCATGATATCTCGGAACAGGGCTTTTTGCTCTCTTCCTCGGGCTATATGCCAGTGAACCCATGCGGGGTCTGTGAATATTTGGCATGTATCAATCAGTCCTTCTTTTCTGTATCTGTGAACACCCTGGACTTAAAGCCAGGAATGCTTCGATGCAGGAAAGAGACACGGGACTTGAGCTGTGTATGCGCTTATGTCATAACTGCTGCTTGCCAGACAATAACAGATCTAACCTCTCCCTACATCAGGAGTACCTTGCGGATGTGCAGATTCTTCTGCCAGAACAAACGCTCACAGATGTAGACAGATTAAAGGAATTACTGTCCGGTTACCGGTCTCTCGTAAGATGCGTGATATCTCGGCATACCCTTGCGGATACGGGCCGCATCGTCCACCCTTGCCGACATCACATCCCACTCTTTCAGCCCATTGCAATTATCGCAATTAATGCGTGTTTTATGACAAAGTCTTGCTAAAACAGCACATTCCAATATGCCGGGACAGACACCCGGCAAATCAAGGCTTCCTTAATATTCGATAAAATAAGGTATAAATATATTGGTTCCCGAATCACTCGAAATACAGGTCGCCATCTTCTTTCAGGTATACTTCTATCTTCTCCCGGACCAGACGCGGCTTGTTCTTCTCCGGGATCTCTTCCCTGATCCGGTTCATGAGCTGAACACTGTCATATAATACCTTGATCCCGGCTTTTTCCGCTTCCAGGAATATCATTTTCGAAGCATCCAGCAGATCAGAGCCTTTTTCGATCGTGCAGAGATGGCGTGCATCCAGACTATAAAAAAAATCCAGTGTTTCTCTGGCACGCTTGACATTTTCCATCGCCGACTTTTCGATTGTACAGATATTCGCCTTGGAAGTATGGATGATATCCGCGATCTGTTGTTGAGTCAGGCCGGCTCTTCGGTACCGAAGGACTTCCTTCTGCCGATCGGTCAGTAATCCATCTTTCATATACCCAGTACATGGATCCTAAAAATTTAAACTGGTTTCGTTAACCTGCTCAGAATACCCCCCAGGTTAACATCATATTAATATACCGAGAACCACACCCCCACTCGTTTTGTATTTTTGGAAAAAACGATTTCAAAATATTTATTATGATATTTCGTCAAAGTATCGTTGAACACACAGAGGTGTAGTAATGGTAGTAAAAGTAGGAATCGCAAAACTTGGAAATATCGCCAGTGGAGTAATGGCCGAACTCCTCCTTGACGAGCGTGCAGACCGTGAAGACATGCAGAGTTTCATGGCAACTTCAGGAACCAAGCTCCAGCCGGAGGATATCGAACGTGTAGTCAGCAATATGAAGGCATGGAAACCAGACTTCTGTATTGTTGTCTCTCCAAACGGAGTCCTTCCCGGTCCAAAAGGTGCACGCGAGGCTCTGGGGGCTGCAGGCATACCCTGTGTTGTTATCACTGATGATATTACCACCAAGAAAGAGGAATGGGAAGCACTCAAGGCAAGCGAATTCGGGTATATCATCATGAAGGGTGACTCGATGATTGGTGCACGCCGTGAATTCCTTGATCCCATCGAAATGGCAGATTACAATGGTAACCTCGTAAAAGTGCTCTCCATCACCGGTGCATTCAGAAAATTGCAGATTGCACTCGACGAGGTCATCGATCAGGTGAAAGCAGGAAAGAAAGGCAAAGACATTGCACTTCCCAAGATCGTTATGTCCTCAGACAAGGCTGTAGAGGGAGAATTCAGTAACCCATACGCATATGCAAAGGCACGTGCCGCGTATGAAATCGCGCAGTCTGTCGCCGGAGTTAACGTCAAGGGTTGTTTCATGACAAAAGGGTTTGAGAACTACACCCCGATTGTTGCATCCGCACATGAAATGATGCGCCAGGCAATGCTCCTCTGTGACGAAGCACGGGAGATGGAAAAGGCAACCGATGCGGTAATCCGCAAGCCACACAAGAACGATGGAACCCGTGTTACCAAGAAAGCACTGATCAGCAAACCTGAGTAAAAATTCTCCTTTTTTTTCAAAATCAGCAGATTCAGAGATTTATCGGTTATTGCACCATAATTTACCCAGATCTTCGGGTAAGGTAAGAATAACCGGTTCGAAATGAAGTTTTTCCATAAAGGCAGTGTCCGAGGTACACAGGGAATTCGGGTTTATCCGCACGATTATTGTTGCAAATGCGGAAAAAAATGCACGATCTGTTTCAGTTCCAAAAAAAACTGACATATTCCATGCATTATTCCCCATATCCTGAAAAAAGTCCAGAATCCGGATCAGATCCTCTGCAAAATCCGGAATATGCCCTTTAAAGTCAGATACGGTAGTACACGGGAGGATACAGCGGATCTCCTTCTCTCCGATAGGTACGAAATGGGCGTACCAGAACAGGTTAGTTCCCTTAAGACGCCTGCTCGTCTCCGTCTCCTTATTCTTGAGTACCCCCCACCAGGATATCCCATATTGGGAATAATACTGTTTTGAACCATCCAGGTACTTCTGAGGAAGCGTGTCGGGAACGGGATCTGCAAGACCCTGCAGGTGGGGATGGGGAAGGGACGCTCCTGCTGAAGGAAGATAGTTCCAGTTAATGGAGACATACCCGGGCACTTCCGAGAGAACCTGAACCTGTGCAGACAATGCATCCCGTATCTGCCTTGCACTGAATCTTCTTACCACATGATCCCGGGATATCACACTTACAATATGGTATGATGAAAACGGGAAGAGATTTGGAAAGGTTATGCACTCACCGATCTGAACCCGCCGGCCGTCAGGAAAGGCCGGGGTTGCTTCCAGTACAAGATCCGGACAAAAAGGGCATCCTTCATCGGGATAATCGGGTATATCCGGTCTGCCGATACCACGTTTAAGGCGTTCAGGACAGATACGGCTCTTTATTCCGGTCAGTAATTCGGTCCTGTATTCAATGAATCCTCTTGAGTGTTCATAACGGTTTGTGTGAAACATCTGCTCTCCCGTATACCCCTCAGGTACCGGTAGCCCACTCCCACGATTGCCATGAGAGATCTGCAGGGACATACTGGCTTCAGAAAGTGTATATAATCACAAAAAAAGAAAAAGATTTGTTTAAACCACGTATTTACCAAGCAGGCGGATTGAGTTAACCATATCCGGGCCGAGTGGTGAGCCGAAGATGATCTGGGTCACACCTGACTTGGTGAGATCCTCGCACTTCTGCTTGACGGTGTCCGGGCTTCCTGCAATGGTGAATGCATCGATGGTCTTGTCATCAACATTCTCACCGGCAGTCTTGAAGTCGAATTTTGCTAGGGCTGCCTTGATATTTGCAACCTTTGCAAGGTCGAGTCCGTGGCGCTGAAGCAGTGGCTCGGGAGAACCTGCTGCGATGAATGCAGCAACGATCTTTGCTGCATTGCGTGCCTTCTTCTCGTTCATGTCGATAGACATTGCCGTGTAGGCTCCGATGTCAAATCCTTTTTTGCCTACCTTTTCACAGGCTGCCTTGATGATGGGAATTGCCACTTCGAAGTCCTTCGGGTTGGATGCGTTGATGAGGGCACCATCTCCGATGGTCCCTGCAAGTTCGAGGACTTTTGGTCCCTGTGCACCGATGTATACCGGGATTCCCTTCTTCCCCGGGAGTGTGACACCGGTGAGTTTTGCACCATCATAATCAAAAAACTTCATGCCACTCTTTGAAACCTGTTCTCCCATCCAGAGTTTGCGCATCTGGACAACTGCCTCTTCGAGACGTCCAACCGGCTTTTCTGCGGCAATTGCCAGTTTTGGAAGGGTGGAGAGGTCACCAGGTCCTATACCCATGACTGCCCGGCCGTCAGAGATCTCGTTTAGCGTGCAGGCAAAAGAGGCCATTGCAGCCGGAGTGTCGGTGAACGAGTTCATGATACCCGGTCCCATCTTCAGGGTCGTGGTTGCCTGTGCAATTGCTGCAAGGGTTGGGTAACAGTGGCGATTGTTGTAGTGGTTGGTAATCCAGGCGAAATCAATATCCTTTGATTCTGCGAGTTTACAGTAGTTGACCACCTGCTTGACATTAATTGGTCCCGGAACGAATTCTATTCCATAACTCAAGGTCTACACCTCATTTGAGTAATAACACCCATAGTGGTAAAAATATTACCATTTGATTTTGCCTTTTTTTTGGTTTTTTTCGCAGAATAACATTCTATTGATTATCCGGGGCCTTTCCGGTTATGATCTCATCGCCAGATACGCATAACGCATCGTTTTCATCGTGATACCCGCACACTACGAAGTTATCTCTGCCTGAAGAATTCAGGAACACTTTATCAGATGAACTGAATACATATACACACGATTCTGGTAGAGTTATTCGGACGTGATGTGACAGTATGAGACTTCTGATTCTCGGGCTTGGTACTGCAGGGAGCAAAATCGCTGATGCAATAATAAAACCATCTGAAACCTCATCCCGGTGTTCAAGCCTGAATGCAATTGCAGTGGATAACGACCCTGACGTTCTGGAGAGACTGGTCAACATCAACGAAGAGGCAAAATATTACTTTCCAAAAGATGATATCGAATCCCCTGAGCTGCTTACCACCCGGTTTACCATAGATGAGGTCCAGGCCAAGCTCAAGAGTTTTGATACCGGAACCCATGATGCAATACTCCTCTGTGCCGGCCTTGGAGGCGGTCTTATCAGCCTTGTTCCCCATCTTGTCGCGTTAATAAGGGAAACCATGCTCGAACCGGTTTTTGCCCTGGTAACGATTCCGACCGAGGAAGAGGGGGAGGAAAGACTCGTACGATCCATCAAAAACCTGCAGATGATCCGCTCTCTTCTCGACGGCGTCATTGTCTTTGATAACCAGCTCTGGCTTGACAAAGTACGGGGCGAACTGGAGGAGAACCAGTTCCAGAAAGGAACCAGTATTTCGGATAAATTCTGGATTCCGGGAACACCCGAGAAGACCGGAGTCGAACCATTCGATCTCGTGAACCGTCATATTGCACGGAGAATACGCCTTTTAATCAATGCCGGGGAGATCCAGAAGGGAATACCCCAGACCGTACTCGATTCGCGTGAAGTCCTTAATACCATATACGGGATGTCATTAATTACCATCGGACTTGCCGAGGAGAAACTTCCCGAGACAAACCGTATCGATTTCTTCAGAAAGGGAGAGGAATCACGGGTCGGAAGGCAGGAACGGGCCGCACGAATCGTAAAACTGGCAGAGAAAGCAGTGTTCAGGGATATCTCAGCATACTGTGATTTTTCAACGGCGCGAAAAGCCCTTATCCTTCTCAGCGGGCCTGAAGAAGAACTCTCAATGAAAGGGTATATGGCGGTGCGAAAATGGATAGACGAGAGCATTGACGGATACGAGATGCGATCAGGGGACAATCCCATATCCTCCCGCCATGGAGGTTATGTCTCGGTACTTATCGTATTTGCAGGTCTCCGGGAAATTACAAGGGTTCAGGAGTTATCCGAGAGATATCACCTGAACAATGATGAATAAAAACTATTCGATAACACGGGAGAACGGGATTGTTCCCGCCCCGATCTCAGTTTTTAGTTTATAACCTGCCTCTGTTGCACATCCGATTGAATTCATTCCCGAGAAGGAGACCAGCGATATCCGGTGTGGATCGGTGAGAAGATTGAATATCTTCCCTTTTCCCATGGTAAGCGGAAACCTGAATCCGCACTCACGCATATGTGAGATCAAACCAAGGGCACGATCTTCTGCAAGTCCGGGTATCTGCCTGACATTTGCTAGAAGGACACCGGTTCCGGTTCTTACATAATCCTGTATCGATGTCAGCCCGGCACCGATAAAGAGCTGAAGAGGATCTACGGTTGAACCCTGGTACCCGATGATATGGGAAAAATTCTCCGGAGTTTTATCGGTAAGCCGGATAGTCCCCCCATATGCAACCTTTACCGGTATCCCGTTATGCTGAAAGACTCCATCCATCGTAATGCTGCAAACGGTCAGGATTCCCACGTGTCCGGGAGGAACCCGGTGATCCCGTTCCAGTATCGAGTAACCTGAAAAGAAACTGCATCCGGCATCCCTCACCATATCAAATGAATTCGAAACCGGCTCCAGGATCTCATCCGGCACGATGGTAAGATTATATGCGACATCCCCTGTTCCCGATACCGGATCAAAGGTGCTACGGAATGCAAGGCGTTCAAGTTTCGATATGACAAATCCAATCCGGTCATCCACGAGAGCCCGGTCTGTCTCCATAATACCGGCGGAAGTGAGAATTCTCCCCTGGTTTCCGACTTTCTCCGTGAATCCCCGTGTATCCAGGTACCGGAGATAGTACTGGACTGCACGATCAGTCATGACATATCCCCGTTCAGCGAGTAACTCGGACAGGCGTTTTGCACCCATGGGTTCCTGGTGATCCTTCAGGATCCGCAGAATTTCGATGTATTTATGCTCGGTCTTAATCATCGTGCTGTAACCACCCCGAAACTATCCTGGTATCTTCCGGAATACCCGTCACCTGCATCATCGACTTCATGAAAGACTATCTGAATAATTCGCTCTCCTTCCTGAACAGTCAGATCTTCAGCACCGACATTTGTCATGCAGAGGGTGAGATGGCCCCTGAACCCGGGATCGACAAACCCCCCGCTGATAAATATCCCGCGCCTTGCGAATGATGACCTGCAGCGTAATGTTGCCGCAATATCCAAAGGGAGTTCAACCCATTCCTTACTTGCCAGGAGGGTCATCACCTGCCTCTTAATCACTACCAGTTCAGATGCCCGCAGGTCATACGAAGCAGGTTGCTGGCTTTCTGCGGAATAAGGTTCAAGGACGATACCGCCCTCCTCCTGCGTCCTGCCAAACCGGGAACGTATCGACTGTGATGAGAGGACCATATCATAAGGTGGGAGAATAAAGATTATCAGCCTATGGATTGAAATTCTGAGGGGATCCATGGGGTAGCGGATATCCTTCCGGGCTTCGGACCCGGGGACGTGGGTTCGATTCCCACTGGATCCGTCGTTTTTACAGAGAGCCACGCCGGGAATTACGTCTCTTCTTCCGGGGTCTCCTCTTTCCTGACAGGACAAAGTACCCTGCACCGGCGATGATGAGAACCAGAATGATTCCCAGAGGAAGCCATGGGAAGTCACCGGGGGATGCCATACTTTCGCCCTCCGGTTTATGTATCACGATAGTAAACGTATCAGTTTCCCCGGGGATCATGGTATTATTCGGGTAATAACCGCCCTTTTCTGCTAAAACCTGGTACGAAAGGGAAGGATTAACCGAGAAGAGAGCAGAACCGTTTCCATCGGTGTTCACCGGATCCTGTATGGCTGATCCATTCGAGAATACCGTCACTGATACATCCTTCATCGGGGTATTTTTGTCATCGCGTACTGATACAATCAGATCGCGGTTTTCACTCTCCAGGACGATGATTACTTCCCCTGATGCTGACTGGGGCGTACTCTCCAGTGATGATGGTTTGTACCCTTCCCTGACAACAGAATATTCATACGGCTTTATCTCAAGTGAAGGCACCATGAGCCTGCCAAATTCATTTGTCCTCCCCTTGAGCTGGTGATCCACGCTGACCTCAGCCCCTGATACCGGCTGGTGTTTTGAATCATACACAGAGACGAAGACCGTGCTTTTTGCTTTATTCAGCGGTATATCAATAACCTGATCATCCAGGGCAACCATCCGGACCAGATGGACAGGATCGTAACCTTCCGCAGAGACATCAAAGGAATGCTCCATGTTCCGGGTCATGTTCGTTACCAGAACACCCCGGTCATTCGTTCCCCCGGCTGTCCTGTTGTCAACAACAAGGGTTGCGGCAGGAATCGGATATCCGGCGATTGCATCGGCGATCCTGATGGATATGCGATCGTTACGGACAAGGGAGTACTGGGCAGTGGTGTTGTCCTGACTGGTCACAACCGTGTCGTAGGCAGGCTGAAAATTCTGCGCAGAGACCTTAACCTTATAAACCTGGTCAGTTCTGAGGGTTACTGTTCCTTTGCCATCAGGACCACACTGACTCGCCTGTTCTGACCCATCCTCACCGGTTACCGAGATAAAACTGAATCCAATGGGCAGCAACGAATCCGCATCATATACCTCTACATTCAGGGTGCTGTTACGAATCTGCAGGGGTACCAGGAGTGCCGTATCATTGACACTCGGGGAACCGGTCCAGTCAGAGTATCCTCCCTTAGCGACCCTGATAAGCGGGGGGCTTCCTTCATAACTCAGGTTGTATGCCCCGCTTATATCGGTCTTTCCTGCAATAGTCCCATCAGAATAGATGATTGCTTCCGGTATCAGTGAAGTCTTGTCAGACTGTTCGAATACTACGATCGTCACCGATGATGCTGACACGAGACAACCTGCAAAAAAGATAAGCAACACCCCCAGGAGAGAGACTGCAGAAGTATGCATACTTGAACAGTTACGTTAGTGCTGCTATGACAAAAAAGGATACGGGATATCCTTATTATTCACTCTTCCGGGATCTGCCCGGGTACCATTCCCTGATATTCGGAACACGATCGATGAGCATCCCTTCCACCATGACGGGACGAAGCGTGCGGGCTATCTCCACTGCTTTTTGAAGCCGCCATTTCCGGTCTGCATATATGGTAAAGATGGGATCACCCCGGGAAAGGCTGTGGCCCTGTTTGATATGGAGGTACAGACCTGCCCCGTGATCGCCGGGAGCTCCCGCTGTCCTTGCGATAGTGATGAGCGAATGATTATTGAGATCGATCACGTAACCATTTGTATCGGCCTTCACGATGTAACTATACTCCCCGGGAGAGATACCGGCAGAAGAGATCTCCGGATCGCCACCCTGTATTGCTATGATATCCATGAATTTCTTTAGCGCTTTTCCGGATTTAAGAATCTCCAGTGCAACGTCTGCACCTTCACCGCGGTTTGCTTTCCCTGCCAGTTCGAGGGCGATACCTGCTATGACACAGCTCTTCTGGATGAGGGAACGGGGGGAATCGCTCCCTTCAAGAACGCTGATAGCCTCCTTTATCTCAAGTTTAGGACCTATCGCATGGCCGACCGGGGCATCCCCGTAGGTCAGGGCACATTCAACCCGCATATCAAGCCTTTCACCAAGATCGATGAACTGTCTTGCCAGTTTACGTCCTTCTTCAAGGGAATGTACCTTACAGTGTTTTCCGACCGGGATATCAATAGCCACGACATTGGCACCAACAGCAAATTTTTTTGCCATTACACTTGCAATCATCTGGCCGATCTGATCAATCTTGAACGGATACTCCTGGATGATGATCTTATCATCTGCAGGTGCGATATTTGTCGCCCCTCCCCAGACGATAACCCCCCCGGCCTTCATAGTCATCTCCTGGACTTCTGATGCACTGAACCCGACCGGAGCTAAAACCTCCATCAGGTCAGCGGTTCCGCCTGCTCCCGTGATTGCCCGTGAACTTGTCTTCGGAATAAGCAGCCCGCTTGCAGCAATTATCGGAACTACAATAAGGGAGATCTTGTTTCCCGGAACGCCTCCTATTGAGTGTTTGTCAACGATTGGGCCGGTATGAAAGAGAATCTGGTCACCGGTCTCAACCATGGCCCGGGTGAGCGATTCGATCTCATCCATGTCCAGTTGATTGATATACGAACCTACGACAAAGGCAGTAATTTCACTTGGAGAAAGGGTATCCTGGACAATATCAGAGATTATCGTCTTGATATCCTCCCGGGAGAGTTTCTCTCCTTCCATCTTCTTTTTGATATAATCCAGGGAGACAGGTCTGTCGGCAATACGTACCTCGGCCTGAGCTCCTTCATCAAGCATGAGTTGTTTACTGGTTCGATGGTATAAACCGATCTTACCCTGTTCGATGAGGGTGGAAGTCATCTCGACATAATCAACGGTCGTTTTCCCGGTTCCCGGAGATGCCACCACCACCCGGTCACCTGAAAGAACTCCCAATGACTTTGCATCATTCTGATGCAGAAGAATTCCACGGGCAGCAATATCAACCAGCCGGACAGTAAGTCTCATACCGGTACTTGCAGCGTTATTCTATTTATGGCAGCCTGATAACGCTTTCAGAAGATTAGCCGAAGATTACTCAAAAAAAAGGTTTGTTGATCTCCTTAGTTCCGGCGCATTACAAGGAATGCGACGGCTCCAAGACCTACGAGAGCAATCAGTGCACCAAATCCTGGGGACTTCTGGGTCGGCTCAGGGGTTGGCGGCACGGTGGTTGGTTCAGGGGTCGGTGGAACCGTTGTCGGCTCAGGGGTTGCATTGACTGTCGGAATCTCGGTCGGGACCGGGGTTGGGGCAATCGTTGCTGTTGGTGTCTCAACAACGTTGAAGAGTGCAGTCTCGACTGCATCGGTGGTTACACCGGAGACACGGACGATGTACTCATCCGGCTTGAAGGTGCTTGCATCAACGTTGAAGCTCCACTTGTTCAGACCGTCAGTGCCCTGCTGGACCTTGACAGTTCCGGTTGCACCGTTAAACTCACCGCTCTGACTCTTGTCGGTCGGCTTGAATGAGGATGATGTTACCTCGACAAGCAGGTCGTTGTCGTCATACATGAGGTTGGTGGTACCGGTAATCTCGAACTTGGAACCTACGGTCTGCTCACCGATCGGGTTGATGGTGATCTTGGCTTCCTCGACGAGGAACTGCAGCTTGGTGTAGGTATCATCGACCATTGCGTTGTCGATTGCCTGGACAAGTGCTTCTGCTGCATCAGTGCCCTGGAGAGCACCAGCGCCGCCAACCTTGAAGACCTGGGAGTTCCGGGTCGGGTATGAACCATAGACATACTGCGGTTCAAGCGGGTTGTCCGGGTATACGTCAAACTCGTTGTTGTACATCGGATGCTGGACAACGACGAAGTACTGGCCTGCATACAGGGTTTCGGTTGTAGCGCCCTTGATCTCGTGCTCGAATGACATGTCATCGTTCACGCTTTCAGTGGCGTAGAGAACCTTGTTCTTACCGAGGATCCAGATTGCAATACCCTTGGACGGGTCGCCTTCTGCAGTTCCACGGAGGTAGAGCTTGTCACCCTTTGCAACAACACTTGCAGATGCGGTTGCCTGGATGTACGGCTTCTTGACGACGAGCGATACCGTGTCATACTGTGCATCGTTCAGGTGGTCTGCATCACGCGGGGCACTTACTGCGTACACCGTGTAGGTTCCTGCATCCATCTCGAGGTTTGCAGTCTGCCACTTGAACTCGTAGGTATCGTCATCCT
The DNA here is from genome assembly GCA_028679485.1 of Methanospirillum sp. Taxonomy (GTDB): domain Archaea; phylum Halobacteriota; class Methanomicrobia; order Methanomicrobiales; family Methanospirillaceae; genus Methanospirillum. Next base: position 14,406 of record JAJRBL010000181.1, read on the forward strand.
GGACATCAGCCTGGTCAAAGGATGCCGGCTGATCGTTGTTGACTTCTTTACGGGGGGATTTCAGCATACCACCATTGTCCGGAAGGTTCGGACCGGTGATAAACAGGTAGGTAATGTCAGTCTCGGAGTTAGTACCGGAGAGTTTGACTTCCTCACCAAGGTAGTAGCTCTGGTCGCCGGAAGCAACGATGGTTACATCGCCCTTCTCTACCTTGACATCGACCTCATCGGACTTGTACTGGCTGCCGGACTTGCGCTCGACACGGATCGTGTACTTCTTGTCCTTGGTGTCTTTGGAGGTCTTCCACTCAACGGTTCTGGTACCACTGGAATTAAGTTTTACAAGTGCGTAGAACTTGGTTCCGTGATAATCGGGGTCGTCGGGGACATCTTGCTTGATGCTCTTCCCTGCACCACCTTCGTACTGGTACTTACCGATTTCATACGGACCCGCTGCTGCATCCTGTTTTACATCTACCTGTGCATCAAGGATCATCGGCGGCTGATCATCAGAGAGACCAGTCATTGAGCCGGTTCCTTTTGCCCAGACATAGTACTCAGCATTCGGGACACCAGTGATGGTTACAGAGAAGGGGTTGCCACGGACTACAGTGTCCTTGTTGGCTTCGATCTTCACCTGGTCGGTGGCGATCTGAACACTCTTTACTGCAGAGACCGTCTTCCCGGTATAATCAGAACCATCAGGTGCGGTGTACTGATCCTTCATGCTGTTGGCGTTACACTCTGACCAGACCGTGTAGGTTCCTGCCTTGTACATGCGGTTACCATACTTGTCCTCGGCTGCCGTGTACCATCCGTCGTTCGGTGCCGGTTCAGTGTGCTTGTTGTCCGGGCTAACCCAGTACCAAAGCTGCTGGTTGACACCCAATTGGGTCAGCGCAATCTCCTTGCCGTTGTTTCCAACAA
>JAJRBL010000182.1 GCA_028679485.1 Methanospirillum sp.
CCTCCGGAAGAAGGCTCGGGGTGTCATGACACCAAAAGAAGCAACTGCCAAGGGTATCGTTGGTGGTGGCTGTAACGGGTGTGGTGACTGTGCAGGTGTCTGTCCGGTTACCAAGCCAAACCCGTTCGAGATGGGAATGGCACCGAGAAAGGCGATCTATATCTACCATGCCCAGGTTATGCCCCTTATCTACACCGTAGACTTTGATGCCTGTGTCAAGTGTGGCCTGTGTAAAGATGCCTGTGGTGAGAAGAAAGCAGTCGATCTCGAGATGCAGGATGAATTCATCAAGATCAAGGTAGGAACAGCAGTCCTCGCGACCGGTTTCGACCTCATTCCGATCGAAGAGAAACGGGAATGGGGATACAAACGGTACGAGAACGTCATCTCCTCACTAGAGTTTGAGCGTCTGATCTGCGCATCCGGCCCGACCGGGGGTCACCTTATCCGCCCAAGCGACGGAAAAACCCCACAGGCTGTCGGATACGTGCTCTGTGCCGGGTCACGGGACAATACCGGCGGGGTAGCCAAGCCGTATTGTTCCCGGTTCTGTTGCATGTACTCGCTCAAGCATGCTCACCAGATGTACGAGAAGATCCCTGGCTGCAAAGTCTATCTCTTCTACATGGACATCAGGTCTTTCGGAAAGGCATACGAGGAGTTCTACTACCGTATCCAGAAGGAAGGAGCCAAGTTCATCCGTGGACGTGTCGCCAATGTCCTCGAGGATAGTGCAACCAAGAACCTGCATGTCTTTGCTGAAGATACCCTCCTCGGCCGTCCGGTCGATATAGAGGTAGATCTTCTGGTTCTTGCGGCAGCAATCCAGCCAAAGGAAGGAGCAACTGTTCTCAGGAAGAAGTTCGGGGTATCTGCATCCGCAGATGGATGGATGCTTGAAGCTCATCCGAAATTAAACCCCTGTGGTACCACGACAGCAGGAGTATTCCTCGCCGGTGTCTGCCAGGGACCAAAAGATATTCCTGACACGGTAGCACAGGCAGAAGGAGCCGCATCGGCAGCCTCCATCCCGATTCACATGGGCCAGGTCGAACTTGAACCGTACTTTGCCATGTGTATCGAGGAACTCTGTGCAGGTTGTGGAATGTGCACGAACCTCTGTCCGTACTCCGCTCTCTCACTGGGCGAAAAGGATGGAAGGACAGTAATGCAGGTTACGGAGGCCAAGTGTAAAGGCTGCGGTACCTGCGGAGGATTCTGTCCCGGAGGAGCAATTAAGATGCAGCACTTCACCACCCCGCAGATTGCTGCACAGATTGATGCGTTCTTTGCAAGGGGGGGAGAGTAAATGGCAGACGAATGGAAACCCCAGATCCTCGCTATCATCTGCAACTGGTGTTCCTATGCCGGTGCTGACCTTGCCGGAGGAGCCCGTATCCAGTACCCGCCGGATATCAGGGCGATCAGGGTAATGTGTACCGGACGTATCGACATGCTCTTCATCCTCAAGGCATTTGTCGAGGGGGCAGACGGGGTTCTTGTCTCCGGATGCCACTTCGGTGACTGTCACTACCTGGAAGGAAATTTCAAGGCAGCAAAGCGGATGTTCATGATCAAGTCCCTGCTGAAAAACATCGGCATGGACGATAAGCGCTTCCGTATGACTTTTGTTTCAGCATCTGAAGGTGCAAAGTGGGCAACAGTCATGGAAGATGTTATTAATAAAGTCAAGGAACTTGGTCCCAGCCCGATCAAGGAGTTCAAGAGATAATACTCTCTTCTTTTTTGTGTTATTATCCCGGTTTTTTCCAAAAAAAGCGTTTTTTCCCAACATCCATCATTGACATAATACCGATATGACGGATTGTCAGGAGAGACAGCAGAATACCATCTAATCTCCTTTCAACGGAGGAATACCTCCATAAAATGAGATTATTGACTTCTGCTTGCGGGAAAAACGGGACGGCGAGACAGATGGCTGATACGATTTTACGATATGTATAGATCTGAGCTCGGTGATAAGAGATTCAAAGCTGGTAACATCTGGTATTTGTGCAATTAAAAGCCGGTTTACCATAATACTCTTGATGAGCATGGAGAGGAAACAGATGAAAAAGACCCCTTTGCGGATTCGATCGATGCGATATCCACGAAAATCCCGCTCCAGCTGCGAGATGAACTGGCTCATCTCCTGCTCGAGGCTACCTCTCATATCTGTCAGAGAGAAACACTCTTCCCAGGTAAAATTTCCCTGATAGAGGACACAACTCCTGCCAAATTTTTTCGTGGTGATATTGATCTCTTCCTGATCTGTTCTTATCTGACACGAACTGTTATTCTCTTCTATAAGGAAAAACCGTCGGAATGGCCCGGCCGCTTCATTGAGTAGTTCCTGAAGGGTACCCGGATATCCCCTGGTCTCCTGAATCAGGTCACGAACACTCTGCAGATTCTTATGAAACGCCAGGCGATCAGCCTGCTCTTTCTTGATATCGTGGAGAATGTATCCGGGAATGCTGATCTTTCCGAATTTCACCGAAAATGGACGGATATAACATGCTTCTCCATGATAATACCTGATATTTGCCGGATGATCCATCTGTTCACCCCATGCAAGGACATGGGAGGAGACAGGACCATAGGAGGCATCGGTCCGGGTGATGAAAGGGCATCCTGCATGGATAAATCTGAGCATCAGGGACGGAGAAAGATAATCCCAGTGAGGGACAATGATCCCGCCGGGGATTTTTCCGGTGCTCACCCGGTCGATCGTATCCTCGATGACGGCACGCTGAAACTGGAATGCCTCAAATCCTGCCAGAATCTTTTTCACGGGGTCATACTGGATCCTGACACCGAGTTCACGCTCAAGCATCTCTTCGTAATACAGCCCGCTCCCTTTCTCTCTCATGAGTTCAGGAATATCATGAAGCCGCAGGGTGAAGAGCACCCGCTGATCTGAGAGATCATTGACAGACGAGAACATCTGTGAAAATAACTCTGCAACCGGGCGATCAGAGATCTTCTGCAACATCAGCATGAGGGTATCTTCATCAAAATCGGCATTAGGAATGAGTTTTGAAAGATAGGTTCCTTCCCGCCATGAATTCAGGCCCACCGGAGGACAGGGATATAACAACCGGTTGATAGCCAGAAGAACGACCGAGGCAGCCTCGTCAGGAGAGCAGATAGAAAGTAGGGACTCGAGTATTTTGTATTCCTTGACTACCCAGTATGCAGGAAGGTACTCGCCAAAGTCATATATCTGCCCGGACTTACCACC
>JAJRBL010000183.1 GCA_028679485.1 Methanospirillum sp.
CAGAGATGATCAAATATCCATAAGGCCGTCTTTTCATCAGACCCTGGCCCTGCACGGGTACTCATTCAAACATGGCCGGGATAAGGGTAATCCCCGGATAAAAACGTATGAATGAAGGGTTATGTCCGGTAGGTCCGGGTTGGACAGGATGCGAACCAGCCTGATGCGATAAAATTTAAGATTTAACAGATACGGATATGGTAAGGTATCTCGGATAATCTATGCCAGAACAACCTGAGTCAGGGAGGTCCGGGTTCATTAAACGGGCTCGGATCTCTCTCGTAATTATTGCTTTACTGCTCTGCATCGGTGGAGCAATCCTTCTCCCGGGTTTCATACACCATTCTCCAGGTGAAAACAAGGTCATCTGTGACTCGGAGGGAGAGGATTTCTCCTCGCAGTGTGCAGGAACGGATGAGTATGCATACGATCCTGTTACCGATCAGGGATGTTGCTACGGGAGACAGTACGATCGAAGAACCCAGGGGTGTGACTGGTTCCAGGAAAATAGTTCTGAACCGGTTATTACCGTATACAACCTCTCATCCCAGTGCGTGAGCAAGGGAAAACTCCTCGATGAACCCTGCGTCAGGTCTCCCCCGAAAAGAACGCCAGGTTTATCTCCGTGCACCAATCCGGAGACCACCGTTTTCATCGGTTTTCCCGGAGACGGGATCACCCGTGATACGGCAGAAGAGGTGAGGACCATCCTGCTTGACCGTATGAGTCTCATCGGAGTCCAATGCGGAGAGGTCTCCCTTCTGCCAGAGGAGAATCTCCTCGTTACATCCGCACGCATTGACTGTTCGGGAGCGGATATCCCGGCTCTCCAAGAGAGTATCTGCAAACCAGGCAGATTTGAACTCTTCATCGGGAATGATTCGTCTTCAGGCGAGAGGGTTCTTACCAACGAAGATATTGCCAATATATCATATCCCCAGGAAGTAATAGTTCCCCAGAACTTCGTGGCGGTAAACCTGACCGAAGCAGGAGCCGGAAGATTACAGAAAGCACTCCTTGAACAGGGGGTTGACAAGAATCCCGGGGCGTATAACCTCTCTATAGTCGTAGATGGAGAAACCCTCTTCGCAGGCCCTCTCTCGCCCGATATGGCCGCCGGTGTAAGGCAACAACCGATATCCACCCTCGCTATCCCCGTGGATTCGCTGGAGAAGGAGGTTTCGATCTGGGTCAGGTTATCAGACGGCCCCCTGCCGGTGGACACGGAGGTGAAGAACCAGGAGTGACCGGAAGATGAAGATCCTCTCTTCCGGACCGGATCCCGGTATCCCGGATTCAGGGTTTCTTCATGATGAAGTACGTGTATCCGTACTCTGCCGAATATTTCCGGAACATATCCATCTCCTTCTCCAGCCCCGTGATGATGAGTTCTGCATCCTCGTTCCCTGCAAACTTCTCTTTCAGCATCAGGATATGAGAACTCATCGGTGTAAAGTACTGTTCCCACCACGTGGTGTCGGGAAGCCGGAACGAACCGATGAGTGAGTATCCCTCCGACCGGATCATCTCTTCTACCTCCGGTACCGACGGCAGGTCGGGAGATATCTCCCGGAAGAACTCCCGGCTTTCTTCAGACGGGGAGTCGGTGAACCAGGTTAAGTCAGAGAACACCAGGTACCCGTCAGGTTTCAGGAACCTCTTCCAGTACCTGAGAGCAGGCCGTACCCCGATGATAAAAGCACAGCCTTCAGCCCAGACGATATCAAACGAGCCCTCATCGAACGGCAGGTTATCCATCGATGCCTGCTTGATCGTGATCTTTGCCTCAAGGCCGGCTTTTTTTGCCCTGCCGGCAAGATCATCGAGAAACGGCTGATGGAGATCTGATGCCGTCACCAGGCAGTCAGGACAGATCCTGGCCAGGGCGAGGGTCTGCATCCCTGACCCGCACCCGATATCCAGGATCTTCCCCCGCCTCCGGTCAGGCGGGAGAAATGACCATGCAAAGGCCGTCGCCTCATCCGAACCCGGGCCCTGCCTGGGGAGTCCTTCAAACATTCTTGAGATAAGAGTAACATCCATGATAAAATCTTGAGAATGGAGGGATTATATCCTTTCTGTTACATGCATCAGGTACACATCTGTGCACATGAATATCTGCCTCTTTCACTCCTTTTTCCTCATACTGTTGCAATAACAGACAACCGATTCGACCTGAGAAGACGGCTGGCCTCTTGAAAACCCACGCTCCTGATCTCCTGGTGCAGGATATATAGGCAATTATATATTCGTCAGAGGATAAAAGTAGACACAAGAGAGAATAGTTTACTCACGGGATGGGGGAGTATATTTCTCTTAACAGGATCTGCTCTCTTCAGAATAGACGGAGATCATCTCCGGAACCGGAAGGGAGGGGGGAACGAACAATGTCATCTCAAAGAAGAATCAACCGGGGGAGAATGGGGATAGTTTTCGGAGTAGTGGCGATGGTATTCCTGATCGGGGTATCCCCGGTCATGGCGGAGTTGCAAAACCCGCAACCATTAGATATCGGCCAGCCAAAGACGTATCCGTCATTCTCCATCTTCTCGCCTGCACCAAATTACCTGGCAATCCAGACTCCGACAACCTATTATCACAGCGACAATATCTTTACCGCCGTGTTAGAGGGCGATTTTACGAATACAGGAGGTCATCCCCAGTTACAATCCTTCAGCGATATCATAAGATGTCACGGACTGAGCGGCCAGGCAGGAAATCCCTGCCAGGCAGGATTCAGAAGTGCCTACATCAACGGGGTAAACTACATCTTCGCCTATGATTTTAGTACCGGCCAGACAAGCATCGATTCATTCACCATGAACCTGGACGATTCAGGCGGCTGGTCAGGCAGCTGGGGGGCAAAGAAGACCGTACTGAATTATGCCTGGGATAACGCAGGAAGCAATAACCGGTTATTCCAGGTTTGCGGAACAGACGACGGGGTGTACCTGATCAGGAGGATAAATACAGGGGGTACCGAGGCTCTCGATGTCTTTTTCATCCCGATAGAAGACCTCGAAGGATCTGCCACCGATATCTCCGCCCAGCCGGTGTACAGCCTCACCAACAATGACCCCGGTCGTCCGGGATTCAGCCCGGTTCCTGACACCGAGATCTACGATGCCATCGTAACCACCCACATGTACACCGATAAACCGGTGATCATCTGGACGTATGATCTTGAAGATACCGTGGTCACTTCGTTCATCGGCCCTGATAACTACTATGGAGAGAAGACGATAGTCGATCAGGATGCATGGGTAGATACGTACAAGGGAAAACCCGCGACCGTGGTGCTCACCGAGGGATCCTATGCCGAAAATCCGTCAGGCGTGAATAATATCAATGCTATCGTCTGTGGAGACAGTACCCTTGCGGATCCCCCTGCACTGAAGACCTACACCTGCGATGTTGCTTCATTCCCGACCGATCCCTGGGTAGAACAATCAATGTCCATCTCTGAACCTGTCATTAATGATGCCATGGGATACGGAGTCGTCAGCGATACCCTGATGGAGGTTCCCATCGTCAACTCGGCGAATGCTGAACTCGTTACCTTCATTATCGCTCTCCGGAATACCGTGATCGGTTCTTCAGACCCTGAATACCCATGGAATGCATATTACTCCTATCTTACCTGTTATAATTCGGATATGCTCATCGTGAACAATACCGTGACCTCTTTCGATACCCAGAATGACTTCGACGATTATGCAAATCTTGCCATCCCGGTAGGATTTGTCGACGGTGCTCCTCCCTTCAGCTACAACGGGTACGAATGCGACGGGGTCGAGGTTACGTCAGAGGTGGAACTGAGCAAGAGCGATACCGATACCACGGAAACGGCCGGAACTGCATCGGCAAAGGCGACCGTCAGCTACGCGAACAAGTTTATGGAGAAACGGGTCGGGCTGGATATGGCAGTATCAGGAATGGTCGAGGATTCAGATAAGAACGGGATAGACTTCAAGGAGACGACCATCGATACCATCAGCCAGTGCAGCATGAACGGGCATTCCAACGGATTTATCCTGTATCTTGCCCCGAACCTGGTAACCCATGCATATAATCTCGCCGATTACAACGGCGTCCTGTCAGCGACCTACCCGGAGATCCTCTATCTCACCACGATGAATCCCTCAAGTCCGGTATCTGCTCATGCCCAGGGTTATAATATCTCCAAACCGCAGACCTCCGGACCTCTTGCCGGTATGATGACCTCCCCGACCTTTGACAACTTTGACGAGTGGGACTGGGCTGACTGGTCCGGAGGCTGGTACGATCGTGACTGGACACAGACCCCGTATGCAGCCAACTTTACCCTCACAAACCTCGGGAATAACCTCGAATGGAGCATGGGGATAGAACAGAGAACCGAGTACGAGATGACCACGTCAACCAGCAATACCGAAGAGGTGGAGGGTGACGAGGATGCAAGCGTCAGGATCCTGGGACTCGGTGCAGGTGAAACCTTCACCTATGAGGATGAAAAAACCTTTACCAATGCGATAAACGAGGGAATCTCGTTCCTGTGGAACATGAAGGAGGTGGATGACGATGTCTGCGGGTATGATACCGTCCACGTGGAACCGGTCATCTTAACGCCGCTCCCCGGGAAGAAGGTTCCCTGGGTTCCGGATACCTTCTCCGAATACCAGCCCTGGCTTCTCACCTACAACCTTCTGACGGCAGAGCCGTCCGAGGGATGCTATACCGGAGAAGCGATGGAACAGAAGGTCAAGACGAGTGTCGTTCCTGCCGGGGCCGGAACCATCACGCTCCCTGAAGGAGGGATACAAAAAGGAATGACCGGCAAGGTCAGTGCCGTTCCTGCTGAGGGGTACCGGTTCCTGCACTGGGAGGCATACGGACTCGATATCGCCGACTCGTCCTCGCCGGTCATGAATGCAACCGTGAAAAACCAGATCTCGACCCTTCGGGCATTCTTTGCGAAGAACTCTTCGGATGTTGTGGATACGGCGATAATTGCGGTCCAGAACCGCTCCCCCGGCGACCAGATAAAGATACAGGGAACGATACCTTCAGGATTCAACAAGTCAGTGGCCATGAACCTGAAAAAACCGGTGACGGTCAGGGTTGGGGATATGGGCTTCCCGTTCGGCCCGGCGGTAGGGAACCGGACGATCGTCTCCGATCACGAGATTGCGTTCACCACGGAAGATCCGGAGAAGGGTGTCTCTCACCTGAGAATGGACTTCGGGTCCGGCAAATGGTGGTTTACCGCAAACGAAGTGCAGGATATCGCCAGGTACGGACTTCGATCAAATATCGTGAGGATCGGTATCGGATGCGGAAACCTCTCGGCAGCCGATGAGGTTCTGATGTCTGGGAAAGAGACGATCTCCTGGTCAGGTTCTGATGAAAACGTCTCGAACAGCGTATTCTCCCTGAAGAATGCCACCCTGCGGGGAACCATCGGGTACCTGGAGGACGACGATAAGGCAAGTTCCCTGGTTCTGAACGGTGCAACCCTCGCCGGATCGGTGAATGCAACCATGCCGGTCAGGATAAAGGTAAACGGTGTTGATGTCGCCTTTTCAATCCCGACTGAAGTGAACGGTAATACGTATACCTACTCGAGGACGAGTCCGGATCTGAATGCAACGGTGACGATCCGAAACGATACCCGGGCGTTGGATATCGTCCTCTCAGGAAAGCAGCTCTCCCATACCTTCTGGGGAGCAGGGATCCCGGTCGGCATCCAGGCAGGAAAAACAAAGGCACTGGAGCTTATCCATCCAAATCAGACGGTTTCCCTCAGGACCCCGAACATCGCCATTTCTTCGGATGAATCCCACTAACCGATGAATCCGGGAGGGAGGGATCATGCAGATAAAAAGGCAGGAGAAGGAGATCTGGCTCATCTCTGCGGGTTTATTACCCGGACTCAACCCCGGCCAGTTTTGCATAGCCCTTCAGCCAGATCTCTTTTGCCTCGACAATATTTGTTTCCTCAATAGAGAAGTGAACCAGGCCACCGATGAGTGAACTGCAGAGTATGGCAAGGGTCCGGCTGTCAAAGTCCGGATGTATGATCCCCTTCTGTATCTGTCCTTCGAAACCGGTCTGCATCATCAGAATAAACTTCTCATGATAATCCGGGTGAAGATCGCGGAACGATCTGTTTCGTCTCATCATCTTGAAGATATCCAGGGTAAGAATCTGGTATTTCCAGCTGAATGCCAAAACCGCATCAAAGTAGGTGCCGGCATTCGCCATGATATCATCTCCGGTAAACAGAATCTCCTGGAAATGTTCATACTCCGCTACCCCGATCTCCACGATCGATGCCATGAAGAGATCATCCTTGTTCTTGAAATACCGGTAAAGTGCTGGTTTCGTAACCTCGAGACGGGCTGCGATCTCGTCCAGGGTGGTCTTTTCAAATCCTTTCTCGAGAAAAACGGCGAATGCTTCGGTGATTATCTTTTTCCTGATCTCATCACGGTACGTGGGAAATAACTTCGGCATTGCAAGGATAGGGTGAGAGCCTCTTACTATAAGTAATATACGTTACCCATAGTAACCATTATTATCATAAGTAACGTTCTCAGAGTATGGACAGAAGAGTCGAAAGACGATCATGGTGGGATCTCCCGGCCCGATATCCGGTTCTCGGAGCGATCCTTGTCGTGATGATCCTCCTCATCCCGGCATGCCCGGTCTCGGCTGCAACCACCGACGAACCGGCGGTATTCATCGAAAAGTATACCGTCACTCCCTCGGTCCTCGCACCCGGGGATCAGGGAATGATCACCGTCTACCTGAAAAACACGGCAAACACCGCAACCAAACGGGAATCATCCGGGG
>JAJRBL010000184.1 GCA_028679485.1 Methanospirillum sp.
CAACCGTGAGTCTGCGGCAGAAGTCCTCGGCGAAAAACAGAAAGAAGCACCACCTGATCAGCCCCCGGCTACAAAGAAGAAAGAGGCCGGGACAGAGGCACGGCACACCAGGAAGACAAAGGATACCGGGGAGGTCATCGGGGATATTGCCATAAAGACGGCTACGAACATCGGAACCCAGATAGGAAAAGAGATTGTCAGGGGCATGCTCGGATCCTGGATGCAGAAGAGGTAACCCGACCTGCCATTTTTGGGAAATAATCACATTACTCTGCGGGGAAGACCCCGTTTACGAGAACCCGTGCCTCCTGCAGCCATGCATGACGGGAATCCGGGTCACTCGTAACCACTACCCGGAATATCCGGCGGTGAACATCGGTCACCCCGCACAGTCCGAAGATGCAATCCTTCCAGATCCGTTCGAGCGGATCGCCGAAAACCGTCTCTTCGCGTTCTGCCGGGGTGTTCGCGGTATTGAACACGATGGCTGATCGTGCTTTTAAAAGCCCTATCGGGACACCCTCCCCATTATCACCCTCTACGAACCGGTACGCAACACCCGGGCGGATGACCCGGTCTATCCACCCTTTCAGGATTGCAGGGGGCTGACCCCACCAGTTCGGGTGAACAACGATTATCCCGTCCGCTATTGAGACCTCTTCGCAGTGCCGGGAGATCGTGGAATCAAGGATAATATCACGGGGAATCTCAGCCCTGGGAAGAACAGGATCAAATCCTTCAAGGTACAGGTCGTGGTAATACACCGCATGGCCGGATTTTTTAAGCGAATCCAGTACAGTACGGGCTATTGCATGGTTAAAACTGCCAGTATCCGGATGCGCGAGAATAAGAAGGATCTTCATATTCCATTCTGATCAACCCGTCCGCGTAACCTCTTTCCGGTCTGAATCCGTCCTGATCAGGTCATATATCCGAACCCTTTTGACCGGAGAAGTACACCCTTCTTCATGACGGCAAAACCCTTTGTCCTCTCTCCCCGACTGATTCTATTCGATCAGCAGGGGCATCTCCTGGTCATGAGAAGGTCTGCATCCTCGAAGACCAATCCTGGAAAGTGGGAGCTTCCCGGAGGACAAATCGAGCCAGGTGAACCATTTGATGATGCACTCAAGCGGGAAATTACCGAAGAGACCGGATTTTCTGTCATCATTCATACAGCCGCAGGAACCGCGATGCAGGAGACCGAGGAAGCACGAATCGTCCACCTCGTGATGATCGGATCCATTTTCTCCGGAGGATTATCCATAAGCCGGGAACACGACGAATACCGGTGGGCAGGCGTCACCGAGATAGCCGCCCTCGATAAAGCAGACTGGTTCTCGGAGTATTTCAGGATGTACATGGGTGGAGTCCCGGAATCCGGACAGGAATCATCGGGATAAAAGAGAACATGGGTATTTATTCAGGAAAAACAAAGTGTCGAACTGAAGGTGTATCATGGTGAAGAACCTGGACAGGTTTCAAATCGTTTTTATCATAGCAGTACTGGCAGCAAGTCTCCTGGTACTCCCGGTCTCTGCATTCGAGACAAGATCCGGCGATAATATCGTTATCGACAAGCCCATCGATGACGATCTGCTGGCATCAGGGGGATCTCTGATCGTGAATGCCCCGGTCAAAAGCATCACCTGGGCAGGGGGAACCCTTATTGTCAATGAACCGGTGAAGACCAACGTGATCGCAGCGGGAGGAACGATTCAGCTGAATGCCCCGGTCGGGACCGACCTCATCGCAGCAGGTGGCAATATCGATATCAACGGGAATGTTGACGGAAAAATCCTGGCTGCCGGGGGATCGGTGACCATGAACGGGAACACCGAAAATATCGTCGCCACCGGCGGGACGGTTATCCTTGGGAAAAATGCAGTCATCTCCCGTGATGCCAGGATCAGTGCATCAGGCTACACCACGCAGGCAACCATCAAGGGAAATCTTACCGTTGAAGACGAGAGGAACACCCACTCCGGGATGAGTTTCCTCGCTTTAAAAGAGGCATTTAATACGATTATTTCCCTTATCATGCTCCTCTGTTTCATAGGATTTTTGATCCTCGGCATACTGCTCATGAAATTATGTCCCGGTTTCTTTGCGACGGTGACCGATACCGGAAGAAAACAGATCCTTCTCTCAATCGGAGCAGGAATTATTGGAATTATCGGATCCTTTGTCCTCTTCGTGATCCTTTTAATAACCGTGATCGGTATACCGATTGCTCTGTTCATGATGCTTCTGGTGATTGCGGCACTCATGATCTCAACAATTGTTGCCGGAGGGGTATTCGGCAGCTGGATCCTGGAAAAGGCAGGGAAGAATACGGGATTGGTCTGGGGTTTTGTCATCGGGTTTATCATCCTCAATATCCTCTTCTTCATCCCGTTCCTGGGCTTTATTATCTGGCTTGTTGCCCTATTCCTTGGATTTGGTGCGATGTTACTGACATTTTACCAGGCGATGAAGAACCCGGATCTGTAAATATACCTCCATCTCATGGATGAAGGCAGACACTTCGTCTGCCAATAATATACCCATTTAACCGGTTAATTCAAGAATCTGCTGGAGAGTATCCTGCATACAGGTTTTTGGGAGGTATTATTCCGGTTGATCAGTCTTCTTATGCACCTGGATTACTTCAGGACAGATACCGGATGATTTCCTGGCCGCACCGGAATAAAAACACATATCATCACCGGGCCAAAAATACAACCTCATGCTTCTTCTGATGACGGTAGGTACCGGAACCGGGACGAGTCATGATGATGCCGTGAGCCGCCTCGCCAGATCCTGCAGTTTTGCAATATTCTCCTATCATCCGCAGCAGGTGATCTATTTCTGCTCTGAAGAGAGCAAGGAGATGGTACCTCGCATTGAAGAGGCCCTTTTCTCTCTTCATTCCCTTTCCCCGCCCTCGTCATCAGTCTGCATAATCACGGATCCGTCTGACTTTTCCCATTGTTTTGACCTTATCTTCGGCGTTGTATCCCTGTACCGGGACGAAGAACTGGTAATTGAAGCCTCTTCCGGCACCAGGGAGATGATCATGGCAGCGGAGATCGTATCATTCCTTACCCGGAACCCGGTATCGCATGTCGCCGGGGAGAAGAAAGACGGGATGATTATTCCGGGATCCGAGACGGTCAAGGAGATGATCCTATACGCAGCATATGACCAGCTGCAACTCCACCGTGCTACCGAAGCGTTTAACCAGAGCCATTTTGGCAGTGCCATCAGGCTCCTCGAGGGAATGAGTCCTATCCCGGAACGTGATGTCTATTACGCGTTATTTAACGGGTACTGGCATTGGGACAAGATGAATTACGCTGAGGCATACCGGTACCTTGAGCATCTTCCTGACATGAATCCCCTTATTCCGCTTAACCGGGTCTTTCTGCAAAACCTCATTGATCTTGACCGGAGAGACGATACCATCCTGAACCGGAGAGACCGGCTGATGGTCCGGCAGCAGAAATATATCCACATACTCATCGATCTTCTCCACAATGCCAAACGGCGGATTGACGGAGAGCGGTACGATGACGCTGCCGCCAGGATGTACCGGGTAGTCGAACTCATATCGCAGGTTCTTCTTCTCAGGTACGGCATAGATGACAACGAGGAGAAGATCCGGTTTAATGATATCAGGAAACTCCTCAAGAAGGCTGATATCTCCGCGTATGCACGCAGATCTGATCGACATGGAATCGTGCGGATAGGTCTTCGGTACAAGTTCCTGCTTCTTGAAGATCTCGGCATGAGCGGTGCAGACAGATGGTATTCCAGCATGCAACAGTACATCTCCGTCAGAAACGATTCGGTCCTGGCCCATGGACTTACCCCTGTTCCCGGTGACCTGGCGAACGAGATGTGGGACGGATTACGAAAAGTGATAACCGAGGCATGCACCGGGATCAACCAGGATCTTGAAGAACTCTACCGTTCATCCGAGTTTCCGGTCCTGTAAATACCGGTTTTATGAGAGCAGCAGGAAAACCGGTAATACAGGTATATCAGGTTCTCCTGTCTCCACGGGTGCCCGGTCACTGGACTCAGGTAAAATCACCATCTGTTACCCTTTTCATTCTTCAGCATAAACACTATACAGGCAAATGAAACTGTCGTCCTGCAAAAAAGTCTACCAGGCTGAGACGCACCGGACCCGTTCACCTGAAGAAACCTACGAGATAATAAAGGATCTGACCGGCCCGGCCGGAATCACCCGCGTCGCTGACATCACCGGTCTTGACCGGATAGGTATACCGGTCTTCTCCTGCATCAGGCCGGTTGCAGCCGAAGGGGCAATATCTGTCTACAATGGGAAAGGCGCCACAAGCATCGCCGCCCGGGTATCAGCCATCATGGAAGGACTGGAACGCTACTCGGCAGAATTGCACGACAGGAAGGTCATCACCCTCACGTACGAACAGATCAGAGCTCAAAAAGATGCCATCAGACCGGAGTTTCTTATCCTTCCGGAAAACACTGAGGATGGATGGCCTCTTCCCTGGTTCCCGGCATACGATCTTATCCGTGAGAGAGAAGTCTGGGTTCCTGCCCATGCTGTCTTTCACCCGGTTCCCCGCATCATGGGAAGACTGTTCAGGACCAGTACTAATGGCATTGCCTCGGGAAATACCTATGAAGAGGCGATATATCATGCCCTGTGCGAACTCATCGAACGTGATGCCTGGTCACTTGTCGAAGCAGCAAATAACGCAGGCCCGGTCATCGCCGATATCACCCACCCCCTTTCCTGCAGCCTGCTCCGGAAGTTCAGGGATGCCGGAATTGAGGTATTAATCCGGGATATTACCAGTGACCTGGGAATCCCGACAGTTGCCGCAATATCAGATGATATACAGCTTCGGGATCCAACCCTCCTCTGTATCGGTATGGGATCGCATCTTTGCCCTGAGATTGCTCTCCTCCGGGCACTTACCGAGGTAGCCCAGAGCAGGGCTACCCAGATCCACGGGGCACGGGAGGATACCAGGGAGACCCATTTCCTTACGAAGATAGGGTACGAACGGACCAAACGACTTAATAAGAAATGGTTCCAGGATGATCAGTCGGTCGTGCTCTCTGATCTTCCCTCATATAGGTCTGACGATTTCCTTGATGACATTACGATGATCCTCAATACCCTGAAAGATGCCGGGATGGACCAGGTGCTGGTTGCTGATCTGACAAGGCCTGAGATCGGAATCCCGGTGGTCCGGGTGATCGTTCCCGGACTGGAACACTATGCCATGGATCCCGAACGGCTCGGGGAGCGGTGCAAACGTGCAAGACGTCATTATTTACCTGGGTCCAAGCCTGCCGGTGAATGAAGCGGAGAGAATCCTCATGGCCGATTACCACCCGCCGGTAAGACGGGTGGATCTCCCCGGGATAATCTCTGAAAACCCCCGGATTGTCGGGATCATCGACGGGGTATTCTTCGAAGAGGCGGCGGTGGGCCATCGTGAAGTGCTCGCCGTATTAAAAGCGGGAATCACGGTTGTCGGTGCTTCCAGCATGGGTGCACTCAGGGCTGCCGAACTGGAACCATTCGGGATGATCGGGATCGGTGAGGTCTTCAGGATGTACCGCGACGGCATTATCGAGTCTGATGATGAAGTTGCCCTGATGTGCGACCCGGTGACCAACGTTGCATTCTCGGAGGCGCTGGTAAACGTCAGGATCACCTGCAGGGCAGCGGTTGCTGCAGGTGCCGTGAGTCAGGCAGATGCGGATGTAATCATCGGAACAGGAAAGGATCTCTGGTATCCTGACCGATCATGGCAGCGTATCCTGCGGGATAGCATCCCGGATCCGGTCCGTCGGGAAGAGATCGCGAGGTGGGTCCATGAGAACCGTATCGACCAGAAACAAGCAGATGCAAGGGAAGCCCTGGAATATATCCGGAAGATGGTGAACTGATGAGATCCCTCAAAAGCACGGGCAGCACATCGCGCAGATATGAACGGCAGATCCCCCTCTTCGGACCTGAGGGGCAGAACAGGCTCGGTGATGCCACGGTTCTTATTGCCGGTGCGGGAGGTCTTGGAAGCCCGGTTGCCACCTACCTGGCTCTTGCCGGGGTCGGAGAACTGGTTATCGTCGATTACGATGTTATCCAGGAGTCAAACCTGAACCGGCAGTTTTTGCATGCAACTGCATCGGTCGGGTTAAAAAAGGTGTATTCTGCAGAGGCCACTCTCCGTTCGCTGCAGCCCGATCTCTCAATCGTCACCTATCCGGAAAAGATCGATGCATCATCTGCCGGAAGACTTGTTTCAGACTCGGACCTGGTGGTGGATGCCCTGGATAATTACGAGGCCAGGTTTCTCCTTCACGAGGCTGCCTGGAACGCCGGTATCCCGTTCATCCATGGTGCAGTTGAAGGATTCTGCGGCCAGATGACGAGCATTATCCCGGGGGAGTCACCCTGCCTCTCCTGCCTTATTCCCACTCCTCCTCCGGCATCACCCGTCCCGGTAGTGGGTGCCACGGCCGGGGTAATCGGATCGCTCCAGGCGATGGAAGCCATCAAATTTATCACCGGAACCGGAAAGATGCTCTCCGGAAGACTGCTCATCTGGGATGGCCTTTCAGGAAGGACTGATTACCTGAAGATCCGGCAGCGGGTAGACTGCCCGGTCTGTTCCCATGGAAGGGGGAGTTAAGTCATGGAGATAACGATAACCTGTTATGCCAGGTTCAGGGATGCCTTCGGGGAGGAACAGATACTTACCCTTCCGGAAGGGGCGACTATCTCTGATGCCGTACAACAGCTTGCCAGAACAGGAGATCCGGCAGAACTTTTGATTGACGAAGAAGGATCCATACGCAGTTATGTGATGATCATGTACAGGAGCGAAAGAATCTCCATTAAGGATGCGGAAACTCTCGTTCTTTCAAACGGAGACAATCTTACCCTGTTCCCTCCGGTATCAGGTGGCTGAATGATCGCGATAACACGTGAACATATAGATCCTGATATCTCTATCAGGTCGGCAAAAAAACCGGAAACTGGTGGAATAGTTACCTTTATCGGCACGGTCAGGGATGACGGAATCGATGCCCTGGAACTCGAAGTCTGTGAAGAGGTTGCCCTTGCCGATATGCATGCAATAGCAGGAAAAGCGATCAGCGAGTACCATCTCCACTCGGTTGATATCATCCACCGGGTCGGGAGGATGGAGATCATGGACACCATCCTTGTCATCGTTGTCGGTGCTTCCCACCGTCAGGAAGCATTCGCAGCCTGTTCGTGGATACTTGAAGAGATCAAGGCATACGTTCCGATATGGAAGAAAGATCTCTGTACAGACGGGGAGAACTGGCATTTCCCTGGA
>JAJRBL010000185.1 GCA_028679485.1 Methanospirillum sp.
ATGCGATATGCGGGCTGATGTCTTTCTGACAGACAAAGGTCCGGTTATCATATCAAAGCTCCAGCATGCATTGCATATCGAATTCCCCAGAGGGATCGATCCGAAGGTCAGGAGTGTTGAAGATCATATCAGGCAGTATCGTCCGGATGTATTCATCGATGCCTGTTCGGGCCCTGGAACGCTTGGGATCATCGCTGCACTTGCCGGTGTCAGGGAGGTCGTCATGTGCGATGTATGGTATGCATCGATCCTCTGTTCGATAGTGAATCTGAAGGCAAACCGTAAATTAATAGGTCTTGATACCATCTCCCTTCTTTGCCAGATAACACACCTGGATTCAGTATATGCCGGGCGGCCAAAGATTGTCTGCGAGGCAACAGGCCCGGGGGTACGGATAACGGTTCTCCAGGGTTCGTATGAACACCTAAAAGACAGTATACCGGAAGGAGACAGACTTACGGCATTTGATCCCTTTGATAAAGCCGGTTTTATCAAAAATGATCGGTTTATAGCCTCCTGGAAGGAAAAAATCGGAGGGGAAGTTTTTATTCCGTAAGTGTAGCATAATATTGGGGACTAGCCTGGGTGGATCGGCGTCACCTATAACCAGAAATCGTCGGAATGCTGGAGGCGAAGTTTGAGGAAGGCCGGTACATGTTATCTGTATCTGCCGTGTTCCTGACGAAGAAACCCTGTCCTGTGAGGTCGATGGCCAGGTATCAGACCTTCGGAGGGAGGAACGACCTGTTATCGCGGGGACCAGTCCAGGCCCGGAAGGGAGCAGACTTACCGTGAACATCCGGCGCCCATGGGGGTGCGGGGTGGAGAAGGGAACCTCTGGAAAGGATGATAATGGCAGGTCAACCGATAACGTGTCCCCAAAAATCTGATTCTTATGGCTAAAGTTGCAATTGTCGGAGCTACCGGAAGGGTTGGTCAGTATGCTGCCCTATCGATCTCACGAATTCCGTATGTGAGGGAGATTCAACTGTATGGAAGACCCGGATCCGAACCATTCCTCGAAGGTGTTGCCCGGGATCTTATCGATTCCTTCGCAGCAACCGGAACAGACAGTCTCGTGAGCTGGAGTTCTGATATTGCCGATCTTAAGGGATCAGATGTTATCGTCTTTACTGCAGGTGTTCCGCGAAGACCGGAACAGAGCAGGAATGATCTGGCACTTGAAAATGCCAGGATAGTCTCTGATTTCGCCGTAAAAATCGGGAATATTGCCCCGGAAGCATTCATCCTGATGGTAACGAATCCGGTGGATATCATGACACATGTTGCCCTTCGTTACTCGGGGAAAAAACCGAACGAAGTGTTTGGTCTTGGAACACATCTTGACTCCATGCGCCTCAAGGCTGCGATAGCATCGTCGTTTAAAGTGCATGTGAGTGAAGTGCATACCCGCATAATCGGCGAGCATGGCGACAGCATGGTGCCCCTCTGGTCGGCAACGACGATTGGAGGTATACAGATCACGAACCTGCCGAGTTTTACCCGTGTTCCGATTGAAGAGATCATGCATCATGTCAAATCATCAGGCCAGCAGATCATCGCCTCAAAGGGTTCCACCGTATGGGGTCCTGGTGAAGCGATTGCAACCCTGGTAAGGACAATCCTGGGTAATGAAAACCGCATACTGACGGTTTCGGCATTCATCAAGGCAGAAGTACATAACATTGGTGATGTATGCATCGGTGTACCTGCCCGCATCAACCGGAAAGGTGTTTATCCTGTTCCCATCCGCATCGAACCGCCTGAAGTCAGGAGTTTTCAGCAGTCTGTTGAAAAGATACGGAATATTACGCAGGAGATCTTTTCCATTCTTCAGGATGGGGAGAAGGATTTCCCCTGAAATAAAACAGAAATACTTTCTTCAGAGCAGGGTGGTTTCAACAATCTCTGCACGTTCAACACCCTCGATGGCATTGAGCGCGGCTTCGACGGATTCGGTCTGTCCCTCTGCATCCGGAACTACAACGGCGACTTTCAGGGCAACCAGGCCAAAGCCGATCGGCTCTTCCCGAATCTCCTGAACCCGTGGAATCTTTCCTTTGATCTGTTCTTTAATGGTTTCCCGGTTAATCTCCGGGGATTCTGGCATAACCTTGATAATCAGTGCCACATCTCCCATGGCTCATGGCCCCCGGAGACCGCATGTCGGGCAGACGTATTCGACACTCTGTTCCCTGCACCGGTAACACCGGCGAATTCTAGCCCCGCATGCCGGGCAGCCGAACTCAGTTGAACCCTCTTCTGCCATTGGACCATTACATGATGTGCAGTTAGTTCCGCTCATATTCATTCTTCTCCAAAGCTGCTTATCTGGTTTATTCATCATCCTCTAAAATGGTACTCCCGAACCGCGTCCCCGGTACCTTATCACCCCTGAGGATACCGGAAAGCCGATCCGTATGAATTCCCGAGATAATCTGTCCGGAGATCCCATGTTTCATGATATACGGGACGAAAGAGGGATCGAGATCCCCTGTGTCAGAATCCATGGTGAGCGTCTGAACCGCCATTCCCTTTGAACGGACAAATTCGACCGATTTAAGAATAATAAGGGGAGATGACAGGAGATCGGCGAAGTACGCACTGATGGTGTCTGAAGTGATATCCCAGGAATGGGGGAGGGGATCGGTCTTCAGGAGATGAGTATAGGGAAGAAGAACCGTGGGGGTATCGAAAAAACGCGGTTTGCAGGTTACCGGAATGCCATAGGTTGAAAGGTACCAGCCGTACTGGTCCATGGCGGCAACCGCCATCCAGTGCGCTGCAGTCCCGCTTATATGTTGTTGCCTGATCTGCTCTGCAAATATCCCGCCCCCCGGCACAATAAGGATATTTCTCCCAGACTGGAGGATAACACTGATGATCTCTCCGGCATGCGGCATCAGGCTCCCCCCGATCTTTATGACAACCATCCCATCCTGTCTCATGACCGTTCAGTACCTTCATGTAGCTTATGCATAAACCCTACTTTTTATGCACTATTTATCCGGTATCCTGATCACCCTGATGTTCCTTGTTGCAGGCGCAGGTGCTGTTCCCTGGATCAGCGAGGTGTATCCCGATACCTGGATGAAAGGGGATGATGATGAATACCTGACTGTCTGCTGGGATACAAATCCCGGAGAGATCTCGATCTCTGATGGCGAGGGCACCATAACCCTGGTTCTGGCTGATAATCCTGAACACTCCTGCACCATTGCGCGCAATGGCGAGGCATATCGCAGGATATGGGGGAAGAGTCCTGAGTATGAGCTGATCGATTCATCCCCGGTGATCCCTGAACCAGGGGTGACGGGTAAATTCCAGCTTGCCAATAAGAAGGACGAACTGGTATTAACCCGGCATAACGTGAAGATCCAGAATATCTCCTGGCCAGGTTCATTTACCGGCCGCCAGGGCCAGATCCATACCCGGTCGCCTCAGGGCACGTGGGACGAACGGGTGCTCATGGCCGGCGGGAGCAGGTTTACCCCGGTTACCTTCACCAATGCCTCGGGAACCGCTTTTGTCTCCCCCGACTGCTCCCGGGATATACTTGAGAAGACGATCCGGGAAACAGATACGGAGATCCTTCTTAACGTCTACGAGTTCACCGATACCGGCCTAGCCAGGGATTTGTGTGAGGCCGCGGCACGGGGCG
>JAJRBL010000186.1 GCA_028679485.1 Methanospirillum sp.
CGTTCTCCCCCTCAGCTCCGGTTCCAGGTGCAGGACAGAACGTCCAGGTCACGCCGGATCATGCGGAAGACCGGGTCATCGTCAGGTACAATCCTGCGAGCATCCCTGCTGGGAATCAATCCATGGGTATGGAATCCCTGAATGAAGAGATCGGTGCATCAGTCGTCGAGGATTTCTCCGGGGCAGGAATGCCCGGAATGCAGGTTGTCCAGGTACAGAACCCGGAAGATGCAATCAGTGAGTACCTGAACGATCCCCGGGTCTTGTATGCTGAACCTGATTATGTCATCTCGCTCTCCCCGGCGGACATGAATGCCAGTGAGTCCGTGGTATCCTCATCCGGGTATACCTTGGCCGCCACCCCCAACGATCCCTATTACTCCCTCGAGTGGGGTCTCCACAATACCGGCCAGTCTCCCTACTTCGGGACTGCTGATGCCGATATTGATGCACCTGGGGCATGGGATACCACAACAGGGGCATCGTCCGTTGTCGTTGCAGTCGTTGATACCGGGGTGGATTACACCCATCCTGATCTCTCTTCCAATATCTGGGCCAATCCCGGAGAAATTGCAGGGAATGGAAAGGATGATGATGGAAACGGGTATATTGACGATGTTAGGGGCTGGAATTTCTATGCAGGCACGAATGATCCCATGGACAACAACGGACACGGTACCCATTGTGCCGGGATAATCTCGGCGACAGGCAACAACGGTCTCGGTATCGCAGGCACCAGCTGGACTTCCAGGATAATGCCGCTTAAATTTTTAAGTTCATCTGGGAAGGGGTCTACATCTGGTGCCATATCCGCGATCCTCTACGCGAGCAGGATGGGTGCCCATGTCATTTCCAACTCATGGGGCGGGACTCAGTCTTCCCAGTCATTGAAGGAGGCTATAGAGGCATCTTCTGCGGTTGTCGTATGTGCGGCAGGTAATGGTGGCAACAATACGGATGTGTCCCCGGTATATCCTGCTTCTTATTCATCAGGGAATATCATCTCCGTGGGAGCCTCAGATTATACCGATAAACTCGCTTCTTTCTCAAATTATGGTCCTTCTTCCGTTGATCTCGTAGCTCCGGGATTAGTGATAACAAGTACCTACCCGTCAAAAAAATATGTCTCATTATCAGGTACTTCAATGGCAGTTCCGTTTGTCTCCGGCGCAGCAGTTCTTGTAAAAGCAGTACACCCGTCGTATAGCAATATCCAGATAAAATCAAAGATCCTGGATTCAGTGGATGCGATCTCTTCCCTGAAAGGCAAAATTCTCACTGGCGGGAGACTGAATGCCGCGAATGCCATTGCATCGACGACCTCCGATCCGGTATCAGGTGGACTCAGTGCTTCATTCTCTGCGTCTCCGGTAACCGGGAAAAAACCATTGACCACCCTCTTCACCGATTTATCGTCAGGCAAGGTAACAAAATGGAGCTGGAATTTCGGAGACGGCGGACGGGCATATACGAGAAACCCCCGGCATGTCTATTACCGGAAAGGAACCTTCACGGTGACGTTAACTGTCTCTAATCTTACGGCAAAGAGTACCTGTTCAAAACAAAAATACATCACCGTAACCTGAGTGAAAATAACTGTATCATATTCTTTTTTAGCCAGTACGGCGTTCAGATGAGTATGAGTGGTACATCCTGTGTTCACCACGAGGATCAGGCAGGAGACAACACCTGCAGGATATGTGGCGAAGCTCATTGTAATGCATGTTTTCACCATGGCAGCGGGATCTGTCACTCCTGTATCTACAAGGGACTGATCCTTGTCCTTGTAATTATGGTTATTCTCTCCTACGTGGCCTGGTATGCAATACTTTGAGGATATGTCCCTGGAAAAAACGGTATCCGGTGTGTGATCATGAAGTACAGTCAGCAGGTGGTATCCCTTATACTCCTCGTGGTTCTCTCCCTCTCAGTCCCGGCCAGCGCAGCGTCGGCAGATACTTCTTCGAATATCTCCCAGATGGTGTTTTCAGTTCCTGGTGCGATTCAGAAGGATACGGGTAATATCGGGCATGATTACGTTCTGTTGAATGTCGTTCTCTCACAGGATTATACCTATGTCCGTTCAGGCCGCTCGATAAGTCCCCGGATAACGATAAAAAACCAGGGAGGAGATGATACGAACCAGGGTAATGTGCCGGTTGAGGCATGGCTTGGTGATACGATACTCATCCCGGTTCATGGTGAATTTATTCCCCTGAAAGGGGGGACATCTGCCATGTATACCCTGCGATACATGATACCTCAGGATGTGCCCCTTCTTCCGAATCATCTCACATTAAAGATAGATCCCTGGAATACCCGTAATGAAAGCGGAAACGGGCCGAATGATCTTACCACAAAGGCACTGATAGTAATCGAAGATAAAAAAGCAGACGACTTTATCTGACGGACTTTTCATCCTTCCCGGGCATCCGGTGAGGTAACGATATCACCAATTATCAGGGTTATATTGTCCGGCGCTCCTTTTTCCATGCAGATGTCCCGTATACGGGATACAGCCGTGCAGGGATCACCGGAGATGGCAGCCTGCAGGAACTCGGATCCGCCGTAATCCCATACCCCGTCGGTGCAGATAATAACCCGGTCGCCATTATTCGGCATGATCTCTCCGGTCCTGATGTCAGGATGGGGACTCGTTCCTCCTCCGGAGATACAGGATGTAATGATATGACCAAACGGGTGGGATCTCGCCTTCTCCTCGGTGAGTGTACCGGCATCGATCATCTCCTGGACGACAGAGTGATCACGGGTCATGAGAGTGAGTGAACCGTGTTCTGACCTCAGGTATACCCGGGAATCCCCGCATGAAAAGATGGTAATTCCCGCTTGAGAGCAGAGGATCCCGGATATGGTGGTTCCAAGCCCAAAAAGGGCAGGGTTTGACCGGACCAGGTGATCCAGGTGCTTTCCTGATGAAGTTACAACTTCTTTCAGAGCATCCTCGTTATCTGGAACCGGCCTTGTGGCGATAAACTCCAGGACAGATCGGCTTGCTACATCCCCGGCAACCGAACCCCCGATCCCGTCGGCTACCGCAAGGATAACCGGGAATTGTCCTTCAGTACTTAAAACCGGCGCTTCCATGGATATTCCCGAATAAACCCTGCCCGAAACAAGCATACTGTCTTCGTTTCGTCTCCGGTAGAGCCCGGTATGAGTGTATGCAGCGATTTGTAAGGAGGTGATCATCGATCCATCTTTCATTTTTATTTATATCCAGAAGATAATTGCGCATGGGTGATGGTCACTAAATACCTGTATCACGAGATGAAATATGGGTTCCCTGTTAATGGAGGAATGCGTTTGCATCACCTTATGATCACTCCGTCATCCTATCGGTACATCTGTACCCGGATCATCCTGCGAAAAAAGAGACTGATTCCACCTGACCAGTATATCCGTCTGCTGAATATGGATCTTACCCAGATAATCAGGTATCTCGGGGAGACCGCATATCAGGATGAGATCAACTCTCTCTCCTCCAGGTTGTCAGGGATCTCCCTCCTTGAAGCGGCGTTGAACCGAAACCTTGCAGCCACGTTTCATAATATCCTTCTCATCTGCCCCGGTGCGTTAAAAGAACTCGCAGAGCTGTACTTCCTCAGGTGGGATATCGAGAATGTTCTTCTTATCATGAGGGGCTGCCATTTTTCCATTCCGCCTGATAGAATCAGGGAGGTTCTTATCCCGGCAGGGAGCATTGAACCTTCCGCTTTTGAAAAACTGTTGCACCTGCGTACTGTAGGGGAGATTGCGGTTCATCTCGCCGGATGGCAGTATCAGAAGATCATCATGACCCGCCTGACCGGGGGATACCGCAGAGGGATCTTTGCAGAACTTGAGAATGATTTGATGAAGTTGTACTATACCGATATCTTTCTGGAGGCGAGATTTGGCATCCGTGGGGGAACGCGGTCCTGCCCCATCTCAGGTTTGAGATTGATATCCTCAATATCAGGAATATCTTCAGGCTCAGGGCAGGAAGCAGGGTTCATGACATCAGGATGTATATTATCCCGGGCGGTAACCTGCATGCCGATGATTTTCAGCGTCTGTATCAGATCGATGATCGCGAACCGTTTGTCGCAGAGATGGACCGGGCAGGAATTCTAGCCATCCTCACCCAGGCGATCCAGAGACTTACCGGTGATCCCTCGGTCTGCAAACCTGATGCAGCAGAGATGATCTGGAACCGGTGGGCAGATCGCAAGACCCCGCTTTATACGGTGATGCTTGCGGTAAACACCATGTTGCTCCGTCACCTTGATGACCTCTCCCGTCGTCATTCCTTTTCGGTCCTTCCGATACTCTCGTTTCTTGAGCATAAGCGGTATGAGATCCTCAATCTCCGGGCGATCGCAAGGGGCAAACAGTTTGGCGTGAATCCGGATTTTATCAGGCAGCATCTGGTAATGTAAGGAAGGTATGAGTATGGCAGGGGATATCAGACCTACAAAGAATGAGTTATTTGCCCTGAAAAACAGGATACGAATTGCAAACCGGGCATATAACACCCTGAACATGAAACTGGACGGTCTTATCCTGGAAGTCTCCCGCCTTGCACCGGAGGTAAAAAAAGAACATGATCTCCTCATGGTAAGGTATAACCGGGTGAAACATCTGCTTGCCCCTGCATATATGATAGAAGGAATGCTTAACGTGACAATAGCAGCATACTCGGTCGAGTCACGGATAGATATCGGATTCTCAAAACGAAACGTCTACGGTATCAGCATTCCGGTAATATCGGGGACAGATGTAAGGAAAGACCTGACCGAGAGGGGGTATGGACTTTTGGGTTCTTCTCTTGTGATAGATGATCTCGCGGATGCCTATGAAGGACTGGTCGAAGCGATTATTCAGTATGCAGGTAATGCAATGGCGTTAAACCTCCTGGTAAAGGAGATAGAGCGGTTATCCCGGCGGGTAAAGGCACTGAAGAACCAGGTAATTCCCTCCATGGAAGAGAATATTACGATCATTTCCCGGGTCAGGGA
>JAJRBL010000187.1 GCA_028679485.1 Methanospirillum sp.
TAGCAGGAGGAAACGAACGTGCAACACCTGAAATTATCAGGAAAAACGGGCGACGAGGCGGTCTCCTCGGTGGTAGCAGTAATGCTGATGCTGGTCGTCACCATCATCATAGCAGCCGTGGTATCAGGATTTGCCGGGGGAATTCTGGGGGACAACCAGAAGGCCCCGACCCTCACCATGGACGCGAAGGTGATCAACATGGGGAGCTGGACCGGAAGCGGGTTTTATGCGAAGGTTACTTCGGTGAGCAAACCGATCCCGACCGGAGACCTCAAGATCATGACATCCTGGACGGCAGCAGACGGGACATCCGGTGGGAATACGGTATTACCGAATGCCTCGAATACCCAGTACGTGTATCCATATGCGGCCGTACCTTCAACAAGACCTTATATTGGCTGGAATGCACCGTGGGGTGCGGGGCCCGGTCTCGACGGATCCATAACGCGTGGTGGTGGCGGTGCGGGGTCAACTTCGGATACGAACCCATATAAGTTTACCAAAGTCGATCAACAGTTCGGGTTTTATGAACTGGTTCCGGGAACCACCCTGATGGCCAGACCGTACGGGCATGGTATGTATACAGTGCCGGGTAAGTGGAGAGAGTATCATATTGAAGGCATAACGGGTTCGAGCGATACCATCGGGTACGGAGTCACGACCCCGTACGTGTACACAGATCCCAGTCATTACACAGATTCCATGCGAGCCGTCTTCGGGAAGGGATGGGAAAACCTGAGTGAAGGGGACACGGTGAATATCAGGGTGATCCATGTTCCGACCGGGAAGGTCATCTACAACAAGGATGTACCGGTGACGGAGGGATGAGAACCATGAAACCATCCAACGATCATGCAGTCTCCCCGGTTGTCGGTGTGATGCTGATGCTTGTCGTTACTATCATCATCGCGGCCGTGGTCACTGGTTTTACCAGCGGGCTTGTCGGGAGCTCCCCGCAGAAGTCCCCGACTCTTGCCATGACAGTCAAAGTAATGAACACCGGGAGCTGGACAGGGAGCGGATTCTTTGCCACGGTTACCGGAGTAAGCGAACCGATCCGGACAAAAGACCTCAGGATCGTAACGTCGTGGACGGCGGCGAATGGAGGGAACCCGGTATCAGGCGGGAGCAGGGTGGTGCCGAACAACGGCACCTCGAATATCGATACACTCTTCGACCCATCCGTTTCGCTTGACGGGACGACCTATATTGCCCCGTTCGGCTACGGGCCTGGGGTGAACGCCAGCCGGGGCATATCGTCCGGACCGACGTTTTTGGCATTCTCGGAACCCAGGCAGCAGTTCGGGAATTATTCGCTGGTATCCGGCACCACCCTGTCAGCCACACCGTGCGGGGCACTGGATGCCATGAGCGTCGGCAACAGTTCTGCCCCGGCGACGGATGGATATGGGATAGGAACGAGGTTCCAGTACTCTTCAGGGGCTACAGGAAAGACCGATGCCGCTACTGCAATGCTGGGACCAGGTTGGGAACACCTGCGGGCCGGCGACAAAGTGAACGTGAAGGTGATCTACATCCCTTCGGGTTCGGTCATCTTCAACAAAGACATACCGGTGGCGGAGGGATGAGACCATGAAAACCTTCAGAGAGAATGCCGTCTCCCCGGTGGTGGGAGTGATGCTGATGCTTGTCGTTACCATCATCATCGCGGCCGTGGTATCAGGATTTGCCGGCGGGCTGATGGGGGAGGGGCAGCAGGGTGGACCGACCCTTGCCATGGATGCGAAAGTGATCAACATGGGAAGCTGGACAGGGAGCGGCTTTTTCGCCACCGTGACTTCGGTGAGCGAACCGATCGCGACCCACGACCTCAGGATCGTGACCTCATGGACGGCTGCAAACGGAGGGAACCCGGTACCGGGCGGGACCACGATCACAGCGAATAACAGATCCAACATTGCTGTGCTCTTCAACCAGTCCGCTCTCATCGGGACCTACGTTGCACCGTTCGGCACCGGGCTGGGGACAGGGAACGGGACTGAGACTATCAGCGGTGTAGATTCGAAACGGGACTTCTCCGCACCCGGGCAGCAGTTTGGGAATTATTCGCTGATGACCGGTACTACGCTCACGGCCTTCCCCTGCGGGGCATACGATGCCGACAGTATCGGAGGCAGTCTGTCCGGGACAGAAGGATACGGTGTCCCCAATAGCGGGAGGTTCGCGTACTCATCAGGTGTTGCCGGGACCGATGCCGTTACCGCTGTACTCGGACCCGGATGGGAGAAACTGCGGATCGGCGATACGGTGAGCTTCAGGATGATCTATATCCCGACGGGATCGGTGATCTTCAACAAGGAGATACCGGTGACGGAAGGATGAGGCGGAAGACCCCCTCCTGCTATTTTTTGCCTCTTCTCTGCTTTGTATGGGTAAATTAAGAAACGGTATTCATGTGAGTGAATACCCTGACACAGAAGACTTCTCCGGCCCGCTCCAGCGGATATTTGCCGATCCCATGGCATTTATCATGCGTAATCTTCACAAGATCCAGGCTGGAAGAGGAGTCAATGCTCCAGGAAAACCTGAAATCCCTGAGGCAGTGTCTGAAGAACTCCTGGAAAACGCCCCATGCACCGGGATTACCTGATTCGTCCCCCTATCCGGATCTTCATCTTTGACAACAGGATCGAGATCATCAGTCCGGGATCCCTGCCAGATAACCTGACCGTCGAGAAGATCCGGAAAGGTAACTCCCATATCAGAAACCCTATCCTCGTCTCGTTCATAGCAAAAGGACTCCTTACCTGCCGGGGACTTGGTTCAGGTATTAAAAGTGCTCTTGAAGACTTGCCTGATATCGACTTTGCCGATGACCGGGACTGATGTCTCTTCACCGCTACAATTCACCGAAATGAGGGGGATAGTCCGGAAAAATCAGGCGAAGAGGGAGAAGGTTCGGAGAAGATCATTGCCCTTATGAGAGAGGAGCCGGAATTATCATTCTATGAAAGAATTAAGGTAACTATTCAGGTGGTCGATCCAACAGATGATACATTAATAGTTTGAAGCAAAACTCTTTTAACTCGGCCTCTCTTTTTCGGATATATCAACGGTGGTGGATTATCATTCAAACCTGCCTGCATTTTGAACAGATGTTACGACATTTTCAGGAAATTCACCAGAGTTTCTGTTTCCACAATGAGCACACTGAATTGTGAATGATTGATGCTCGGTTACCTCGATTTCTGGTGGAGGTGGAAGGTCAAATATCTGACGTTTTTCTACCCCTATGAATGTACCGCTTTCCAGAGTATTGCCACAAATAGAACAGAAATCAGGTTTATGTATCTCAATGAAGTCAGGATTTGAGATTTTTGTGAGGATATTTCCGGGATGGCCGGGTTGACCACCACGTTTCTTCTTGTCGGTATTTCGCTTGTCACGGACTTTACGGGCATATCCATCAGTAGAAGGAGGCTTTCCACTGTTTTTACTATTCAGATTAAGCCGGGATTCAAGTTCTTTAACCCGTGCTTCTAGTTGGTCAATTCTTTCATGGAGGTGAATGATGTATGCAATAACTTCAGGAGGACATTCAAGTATTTTGGCTTTGAGTTCTTCTGGGAAGTCCATTTGATGAAAAAACGTTGATACTCATTATTAAAGGATCTTTCGGTGTTATTCACGAATTTTAAGAATCAAACCTATTTTGAGAGGGATAAATGGACTATGTTGGAGAGAGCGCTGAGACCCCCTGAATAGTTACTACAGAAGGAGATCAGGTGGTCTCTCCCCGGTCATGAGTCCGGCTATCTCTTTCCGGAGTTCGATGAATAAACGGGTATAGGTATGAATGGGAATCCCGTTCAGATCCAGGTTTTTGATGATATCAGCATAGTGTTTCTCGGGATCAAAGAGAACGACCAGGTGATGGTTCTTGAGGCTTGAGGTTATCTGGTTTTTGAGGTATTCTGTTGCGGTTGGCATAGTAGGTCACCATTTGTTTCCATCGCCGGATTCAGGATCTTTGTCGCTTTTTTCCAGGCTTCCCGGAGACAGTACCTGGGTTTTAATAGAAGAATTTGGGACAACGGTCGCAGATACTTCGACTTCTTCGATCATCCGTTCAATCTCTTCAACGCTTGGGAGCCGTCCTTTCAAGTCTTCAGATAATGCCCTGGTCAGTTGGTATTCCGAAACTCCGATGGGCTTGTGAATATCCCGTAGAGCATATTCTGCAATCGCCCGGTTCTTTTCCCGACAGAGGAGAATTCCGATGGTGGGATTATCCCCCTCCTGCCTGATGAGATCATCTACTGCAGAGAGGTAGAAATTGAATTTTCCTGCATATTCTGGTTTGAACTCATGAGCCTTGAGCTCAATGACCACGTAGCAGTGGAGTTTTGTATGATAGAAGAGGAGGTCGAGATAAAAGTCCCGATCTCCGACGGTAAGGGGATATTGTCTTCCGAGAA
>JAJRBL010000188.1 GCA_028679485.1 Methanospirillum sp.
ATCATCGAGGTGTTATGATAAGCCACATTGTTCGCGATTCCATAAAAGTACCTGACTGTACCATCTGAAGTCATCTGTATCGATCCCCCTGGTTCGAGAGCCTTCTCCTGTTCGGAGGGTGAAAGGTCGGGCAGGCTCTCGGTAAGTATCTCCTCAGCCTGGGTCCTGTTGAATATCATCTCGAGCAGGATCCAGGATGCACGCTTCTTCAGGAGAAAAGCATCCCGGGCAGCATCACGGTTGCCTTCCCTGTCATATGCCTCGATGGCCTGATCCAGGAGATCAATAGCCTGATCGTAGTTCTTCTCTTCGAATGCGTTGATTCCGGCAGAATAATAGGCATCAGAACGGGGATTTTCTGCTGCACCGATCCCGGATATCACCAGGAGCGTGATGAACAGTACATAACAGAATTTCATATTCGGTCAGATATATTGGTATAAAACAAGAAAAGGATGATGTTATTTTCGGGGAGAAGCCGGGGAGATTCGGAGTGACACTGTTTTCCTGATACCAGATCCCTCTGTAAGGCCAGGCTCTTTCAGAACCGGGGATTATTCGTTTTTCGGAGAGGTATCTCTTCCCAGATTTGACATTTTAAGACCATATATCCCGTATATCACCAGGCCTGTACCTACCCAGATGAAAAACCAGATGATCGTCCGGAACTGAAGTGACAGGATGAGGAACAGGCAGGTCAGGATAGCAAGAATCGGTATGAACGGTACCAGGGGGCAATGAAACGGTCTGAACCGGTCCGGAGACGAACGTCGCATGATCAGGAGACCCGAGGCAACAGAGATGAACGCAACAAGAGTTCCGATGTTAAACAATTCTGAAAGGAGATCAATCGATGTCATGCCTCCAAGAACTGCACTGATAACGGCGATTCCCAGGGTTGCCCGGACCGGGATGCCTTTGTCGTTGAGGAGAGAGAGGGAAGGAGGAAGTAGACCATCACGGGACAGGGCATACACAAGCCGTGAACCCCCGTACAGACTGACGAGGAGTCCTGAAGTAATCCCTATTAAAGCACCCGCAGCAATCACTCCGCTTACCTGGGAGAATCCTGCATGGTTTAATGCAAAGGTGATCGGGGATGCAATATGTTCATAGGATGTATATGGCAGAACACCGGTAAGCACCAGTCCGGTGAGGATATAGAGCACCGTGCAGATGGCAATGGTCCAGATCAACCCCCTGGGGAGGTCTTTCTGCGGACATGCCACCTCTTCCGCACTCGTGGCAATCATCTCGAATCCCAGATACGAGATAATGATAATTCCTGCTCCGCTGAATA
Organism: Methanospirillum sp.; assembly: GCA_028679485.1. Taxonomy (GTDB): domain Archaea; phylum Halobacteriota; class Methanomicrobia; order Methanomicrobiales; family Methanospirillaceae; genus Methanospirillum. Next base: position 1,301 of record JAJRBL010000188.1, read on the forward strand.
CCCCGTGTATCCCCGTCGGGAATAGGGGAGTATAATTTTCCAGGTTAATGGCATGAAACCCGAGCCAGAAGAAGATCGCAAGCACTCCCAGCTTGATAATAACCAGGATACCGTTAATACGGGCGCTATCACTAACTCCCTGGAGGAGAAGAAATGCCAAAAGAATGATAATGCCCATGGCTGGCAGATTAATCAATCCCCCATCTCCCGGATCGTGGGTTATTGCAGCCGGAAGTGATATGCCTGCAGACAGAAAGATATCGCAGATGTAATCTGACCATCCTGATGCTATCACCGACACTGCTATCGTGAGTTCCAGCATCATCGACCACCCGATGATCCAGGCAAAGATCTCCCCGCAGATGGTGTAGGTATAGGTATATGCACTTCCGGTAAAGGGGATCATCGCGGCAAGTTCGGCATAACACAAGGCAACACAGAGGCAACAGAGGGAAGCGATGAGAAATGAGACGATGATGCCAGGGCCGGCGATACTGGATGCAACTCCGGATATGACAAAAATACCGGTTCCGATGGTTACACCAAGGCCCATCAGGATAAGATCCGCCGTGCCGAGTATCCTTTTCAGGTGAGGTTTGTCCGGTTCATCCTGGCCAGGGAGGGGAATTGGTCTTTTCAACAGAATCCGGTTTAATAATGATCTATTCATCTTTCCCTCACCTGGTACCTGGTATCTCTTCGTCGTATACTCCATTTTTTCTTTCGTTAAGCAGGTAATTTACCAGGACCAACAGAACTGATACGATAATCCCATAGATGAAAAGGACGGAAAATCCTCCAATTGAAAAGGATAATACCCCGACATGCAGGTCATCCATGGTATCGATATCTCCGACAAAAAAACTGAGAAGAAGGCTGAACACGGCAACTCCTGTCACTGATCCCAGGCCGCTTGTTGTCATAATCATGCCCCAGATAACGCCTTCATGTCCTTTCGGAGTCAGATTTATGATGATATGGTTGTTTGCGGTGGTAAGAAGCCCGATGGAAGCTCCACCCACGAAGATAGCAATACCGATCATGAGAAGACCGGATGTGCCCAGACTGATGAGTGCAAGAGTAAATGATCCGGTCAAAAGAACAGATGCCAGAATACTGATGATCCGGGGGCATAACTTGGTGATGAATCTTCCATAGAGGAACCCGATGATCCCCATCCCCATCGCAAAGATGAGAAGTGTCATCCCTGATGAAAAGGCGGTGAGATCCTTTCCGATCTCAAGATAGAAGGGGTATACAAATACGGAACCGGCATCCATCTGAGCATTAAGGAGACAAACAACCATCGCCAGGGAGAATCCCGTGAACGAGAAGAGCGAGAGGTCGATGAGGGGGAATGGTGTCTTTTTCTCATGATGAATAAACAGGATCCAGCACATTGTGGTTGCAATAAGAATTCCCATGAATATCCCGGGAGTCCGGAAGAGGTGATCGGCATACGAAATCAGGAATACCAGTGTAGCTACCGCTCCGAAGAAGATCGCTGCTCCTGTGATGTCAAATCCCTGCTTGATCATCGCCTGTTTTTTGCGGTCAGGGATCACCACCGAGGCTGCAAGTGCACATACCGCCGCTATCGGGGCATTGATTAAAAAAACCCATTGCCAGGTGAGATACCCGCATAAAAAGCCTCCAAGGGGGGGACCGATGACATACCCGATGGCATTGGCACCGGTCATCAGTCCGAGATTCCTCCCGGTAGATGTTTCAGGAAGAACCTGCCTGATGATGATTCCCCCGACAGAAATCATCATCGCTGCCCCCAGACCCTGAAAAAGCCGTGCTATGAAGATCTCTTCCAGAGATGACACCGTCCCTGATACGAATGCGGAAAGACCAAATAATATGGTACCTCCTACAAAAATCCACTTAGGAGAAGTCCTGTCGGCAAGTCGTCCAAAGATAATCAGGGTGCTGCAGAGCACGAGGAGATAGGAGAGAATAATCCACGAGGTAACATCAGCATGGATGTGGTAGGTTTGTGCAACTGACGGGAGGGCAACGCTGACAATCGTGCAGTTAAGCGATATCATCAGCATTGAAGTGCATAACAGCAGGAGAATTATCTGGGTTTTGAGTTTACCTTTGTCTGTCATGAGCATTTCTTCGTTATTCACCGGAAGACCTCCTGGTTTCCGGTTAATTTTTA
>JAJRBL010000189.1 GCA_028679485.1 Methanospirillum sp.
GGTTTCGAAGATCGGCCCGGTATGGACTCGTGGATGGGCGACTGGCTGGGAAAACCTGCCAGAGAGTCTGCACTAAAACTTCTTGCAGATAAGGACACGCTGCGGCGTGCCGTAGGCATGGCCTGTCTTAAATCACTCCTGCCTGTTCCTGAAAATGTGTTCTCCGGGAATGCCATATCTATGATCGAGGCTGCAGCGGCGAACGTTCCTACCTGCTTTATCGGCTACTTCAGAGAAGCTGCGGAGTGGCGCGAGATGGGTCGTCCGGTACAGATCGTGGAACTGTTTCCCAGGCCCGGTGATATCCACTGGAACGATGCGGATGAAGTCCTCGGCAGAGCCCGGATTGTGCTTATGAGCGGGCTTACTGTGGTTAATGAAACCCTTTCTGCCGTGATTCGCCGGACTCCTTCAGCCCGTATCCGGATAATGATGGGACCGACCGTTCCGCCGAGTCCTGTTCTCTTTACCTGTGGTATCGATATGCTTGGGGTGACCCTGGTGAGTGACATGGAACTCATGGCACGGTATGCTGAACTGGGAGGGGGGAGCATAGCATATTCCCCTTCCGGGGCACTTGAACGGATAAATATCGTGAGAGATAGTGCAGACCTTAATCAGAAACTTGCATCCCTGAACACCCGTGCAGGGAGAACTGGATAAGGAAGGATACGGGAATGTGGCTGAACAGTATTATAAAATGGCGTGCTGAGGGTGTTCCCTGTGCACTGGTGACGATCATCGAAACAGCCGGATCCACCCCCCGGAAAACCGGATCAAAAATGTCAGTAAACCTGAACGGTGAGACCGCCGGATCTGTCGGTGGCGGGGCGGTTGAACTTCTCTGTATTACCCTTGCAAAAGAGTCAATTAACCAGGGAACGTGTATTACCCGTCGGTTTATCTCCAGGGGAGAGGGTAGCGAATGGGAAGCATCCGACGAAGATGCAGTTCTTGGTGTGTGTGGCGGATCGCTGACCGTATTCATAGAACCGCTTATTATCGGGCCTGAACTGGTACTATTCGGCGGAGGTCATGTGGGATTGAATCTCGGTAAGCTCTGCGAGGTCCTGGAGATACCATACCGGGTATATGACGAGCGGAAGGAGTACGTAGCGCCCGGGCGTTTTCCGGGGGCTGATGAACTCGTATGTGCCCCATTCTCGGATATTGAAGACCATATTTCCTTGTCTTCCCGGAGTTACTGTGTCATCATGACCTATGGTCACGAACATGACGAAGAGGTATTGGGGCAACTTTTGGAAAATACCAATATCCCCTATATCGGGATGATCGGAAGTAAAGCCAAGGCAGGTGTGCTCATCAGGAATATCAGGCATCATGGCGGAATCATCGATAAACGGCTGTATTGTCCCATAGGCATCCGTATCGGAAGAAATCTCCCGCAGGAGATCGCTCTGTCCATCATGACCGAGGTTATCCTGCTTATGAGAGGGGGGAGCCTCGAGCACATGCGGATCGACTGGACCGGTGATGACCGCCCTGATCTTTCTTCCTGATCTTACACCGTGAAGTAACCGATAAACAGTTCAGATTACAATCCGTGAAATCCATGATGATTATCACGGTTTTGGTTAAAAACAAGGAAAAATAATCATGCAATGTAGTTATTGTGAACGGGTTTGTGATATCCCGGAGGGTATGAACGGGTACTGCAGGATGTACAGCAATGTACAAGAGACCATAACCGAAAACTATCCTGATGCGTATCTCAATGTCTATCCGGTTTCAAGTGAATCCATCCCGATGCTCCATTTTTACCCGAATAGTGTCTTCCTGCTCATCAGTACCATCGGATGCAACTTTACCTGTGAAGGATGCATATCCGAGTTCCAGACCACCCGCCCGGGAAGCCTGCAGGAGGTCCTTACCCCTTATACCCCCCATGAGATCCTTGCCATTGCACGGGAAAGCAACTGCAGGGGAGTCACCTTCTGTCTAAATGAACCCAGTGTCTCTCTTCCTACATTCCTCCGGGTTGCAAAGGCCGCAAAGCAGGAGGGATATCTTGTCGGATGCTCAAGCAACGGGTACATGACCAGGGAAACCCTGCAGTGCCTGATACCGTACCTGGATTTTGTCAATATCGGCCTGAAGGGATCTTCCGATGAACGGTACCGGGAATGTGGAGTCCCATCGGGAAGGCCGGTATTTCGGAACCTGAAGATCCTGCATGATGCCGGAGTGTTTATTGAAGTCTCCGCCATGTATCTCCATGGAAGGGAAGACGAGATTATCGGGGCTGCAAAACGTATTCAGGCCATATCTCCTGCGATTCCTTTCCAGATCATGCGGTTTATCGCTCCCCATGAGGGTCTTAAGAACCTTCAGCCTGACCGCAAGCAGGGTGAAGAGATGAGCAGGACTCTCCGTGGATTTCTTGACCATGTATACCTGTTCAATACACCGGCTACGACGGAACTTGACTCCCGGTGCCCGGTATGCGGGGAGACTCTTATTCACCGCGTCTTCTTCGGCCCGATGGCTGCCCGTGTTCTCGCGAATACACCGGAAGGGGTATGCGGCTGCGGGTACAGATTCCCCTGCAAAGGAGAGATTGAACCGGTCCCGAAAGAAGATCCCCGGGTCCTGGGGGGGTACCGATCAATCCTGGGAGCGAAGTTTATCGCCTCGTTTCTTCGTATCCTGGGAGTCTCGGACGATTCGGAGATCGACCTGCTCTGCAATACCGTGATATCCAACGGATATATCAGGTATCTCCAGGAACAGAAGGATTCCATCGAGACCTTCACCGGGATGACCAGGTATCTTGCAGAACTTGCAGGAAGGAAAAAGGTGGGTGAGGGAATCATTGAGTACGTGACTTCGGTGGTTTCAGAGATTGATGAAAAAGTTACAGGCACCGGGAAACCCCGGGTTTATGCGGCTTTCTTCCACCCTCTCTCCCCGATATATGCATCCAAGTTTGTCAATACCCTTGTTGAGATGGCCGGAGGAGTGAGTCTGAATATCATGCAGGATTTCAAGGAGAGCGAAGATGCTGAATACACGGTTCCTGCCCTCAATAAGCTTGATCCTGAGATCATCCTCGTCTCCGATCACTTCTCCCCTTCGATCGATAATTTCCTCGCGACATGCCATGAACTGGGGATAGTATGCCGGGCTGTATCAGGAAACCGGGTGTATAACATGGATAGTGCGCATACCTCGGGGAACCTGGGATGGCTCATCAGCTTGATGGATGTTGCAAATATCCTTCATCCTGAGTTGTTCTCTTTCTCCCTCGATGAGGAGAGGGTACGACTTGAGGAGTTCCTTGCCGGACTTCAGCGTAAGGGTGAACCA
>JAJRBL010000190.1 GCA_028679485.1 Methanospirillum sp.
CGGTGATGGGGAACGAGTCCACGAAGGTGTAATACCTCGGTATTTTATACCTGGCAATCCTCCCGTCAGCAAAGGCATGTATCTCTTTCTCGGTCAGTGACTCTCCTTCTTCCAGTTTTATCCATGCCATGAGTTCCTCCCCGTATTTCTCGTCAGGAACCCCGACGACGTACACGTCGGCGATCTTCGGGTGCTGGTGGAGGAACTCCTCGATCTCACGCGGGTAGATATTCTCCCCGCCCCTGATGACCATGTCCTTGAGTCTGCCCTCGATGTGGACGAACATCTCCGGGTCAAAGGATCCGAGATCCCCGGTATGAACCCACCCATGTTCGTCCTTGGTCTGTCTCGTGGCGGTAGGGTTGTTGTAATAGCACCGCATGGTCATGTATCCTCTCCCACAGATCTCTCCGATCTCCCCCATGGGAAGGGTCTTCTTGGTCTCGGGATCGATGATCTTCAGTTCGGTATGGGGGAAGACACGGCCTACGGTTGTCACCCTCTTCTCGAGCGGATCGAGCGTGGTTGTCATGGTAACACCGGGAGAGGTCTCTGTCTGCCCGTAGACGATGACGATCTCTGACATGTGCATCTTGTCTGCGACTTCTTTCATCACTTCGATGGGACAGGGAGATCCTGCCATGATGCCTGTCCGGAGTGAGCGGAGATCGAACTTTGCGAACTCCGGATGCCGGAGTTCGGCGATGAACATGGTAGGTACCCCGTGCACGGCCGTGCATCGTTCTGCCTCGATCGTCTTCAGCACGATCTCGGGGTCGAAGGCGGGGGAAGGGATGACCATGGTCGAGCCATGGGTTACGCAGGCCATATTCGAGAGCACCATCCCGAAACAGTGGTAAAACGGGACCGGTATGCAGAGGCGGTCTTTCTCGGTGAATCCCATCCCGCTGCCGATGATATACCCGTTGTTCATAACCCCGTGATGAGTAAGCACCACTCCTTTCGGGTACCCGGTTGTGCCTGACGTGTACTGGATGTTGATGGCATCGTCGAAGCCGAGCGATAATTCACGTTCCCTGAGTTCATCATGGTTGATGTCTCCGGCCTTTTTCAGGAGTTCATCCCAGCGGTACATGCCGTTATAGGGGATATCGCCCATGAAGACAACGGTCTTCAGGAAGGGGAATTTCTCCGAGAGTACGCGGCCGGGGCGGGATTCATACGCTTCCGGGCAGGTCTCGTAGAACATTCCCACGTAATCTGAGGTTTTGAATCTCCCCTGGAGGATAAGGAGTTTTATCTCTGACTGTTTCAGGCAGTATTCGAGTTCAAAGGTCCGGTACGAGGGGTTGATATTGACCATTATCGCCCCGATCTTGGCGGTGGCAAACTGGACGATGATCCACTCGGCATAATTCATGGCCCAGATACCGACCCGGTCTCCCTTGTTCACGTCGAGTGCCATGAGGCCACGGGCGACCAGATCGACTTCTTCCCGAAACCGGCGGTACGTCAGTCTGATGTTCTGTTGCGGTGATACCAGGGCTTCCGTATCCGGGTACCGCTCTGCTATCTCGTTCAGCAGTTCACCGATGGTCTGCCCGAGTAAGGGAAAATCAGCAGTGCCACAGGCATAACTCAGTGCGGGAGTGGCCTTTTTATCCATTGATCTCAGGTAGTCACTCGGAGGATTTAATCTGTCCCGACTGGTGATCATAATGTTTAAATCAACAATCGGACTACCTATATGAGCACAGGGGTCGTGGCCTAGTCCGGCATGGCGACGGGCTCCAGCGGTCTTTGCATTCCGGTGCAGATGATGACAAATGGGTCTTCTGATTCATGATGATCCGTTGGAGCACTGATGCATATCGGAGAGACCCGTCGATCGTGAGTTCAAATCTCACCGACCCCACCTGTTTTAGGACTTTCTTCGGATGACCTGTATCTGCCATGGGAGATTTATAGTCTGGTCGCAGAAATATACGGGAAGGTTATCATATGTATCTCATAGGCGAAGCCCTGATCGGCGAAGGTGCCGAACTGGCACATGTAGACCTGATCGTCGGCGACAAGAACGGTCCGGTCGGGATGGCATTTGCAAATGCTCTCTCCCAGTTATCTGCCGGGCATACCCCTCTCCTGGCTGTTGTACGCCCGAATCTGCTCACCAAGCCGGCAACCGTGGTGATCCCGAAGGTCACCCTCAAGCACGAGGGACAGGTAAACCAGATGTTCGGGCCTGTCCAGGCGGCTGTTGCCAAGGCAGTAGCCGATTCGGTTGAAGAAGGGGCATTTGCCGGAGAAAATATCGAAGATCTCTGTATTCTGGCAAGTGCCTTCCTCCATCCGTCAGCAAAGGATTACAACCGGATTTACCGGTATAATTACGGGGCGACAAAACTTGCAATCTCGCGTGCGTTTGAAAAATTCCCCGATGAAAAGACTCTGATTAATGAGAAAGACCGCGCAGCCCATGCCGTGATGGGCTTTAAGGTACCGCGCCTCTGGGATCCCCCGTACCTCCAGGTTGCCCTCGATATCGTGGACATGGGCAAGCTGAAGTCAGTTCTGAATGCCCTGCCAGAGAATGACCACCTCATCATCGAGGCAGGAACGCCGCTCATCAAGAAGTTCGGTCTCCAGGTCATCAGTGATATCCGGGCGGTAAAACCGAATGCGTTCATCGTGGCAGACATGAAGATCCTCGATACCGGTAATCTCGAGGCCAGGATGGCAGCGGATTCGTCAGCCGACGCCGTGGTCATGTCCGGGCTTGCTCCCCAGTCAACCATTGAGAAGGCGATCACCGAGGCCAGGAAGACCGGAATCTACTCGATCATCGATATGCTGAATGTCGAGGATCCGGTGGGTCTTGTCAAAAAGCTCAATGTCAAGCCTGATATCGTTGAACTTCACCGGGCTATCGATGCAGAACAGACCGCCCATGCATGGGGCAACATCAAGGATATGAAGAAGGCAGCAGGCGGCAAGCTGTTGGTCGCAACTGCCGGTGGTATCCGGGTTCCGGTGGTGAAGGATGCCCTGAAGACCGGTGCGGATATCCTGGTTGTCGGCAGGGCAATCACCGCCAGCAAGGATGTCAGGCATGCAGCCGAGGAGTTCCTCGAGCAGCTGAACAAGGAAGAGATCGACCAGTTCAGGATCATGACCGATTTCTAATGTCAGAACCTGAAAATGCAGGGCATTTTCTGGTGAGGTGATCAGATCATCTCCTCTCTTTATACTTTTTTTCCGGGCCGGCATTCCCCTCAGCATCACCCGTTCCGGTTTGGTAATATCACCGCAACAGACGCGGCTATCACCCAGGCAAAGATCACCGCCACATTCCCGATAATAAATGCAACAGCCAGGTTATGGAGTAGTGATATCAAACCCGGACGGGAAGCGTGTTACGTAGAAGAATCCCTTCCCTATCCATGCTGCCGGGAAAAACCAAAAATATCAGTGATCTCTCCGAAGTCAGGGTCACTAGCAGGAACATGATAGGTACGATTACCGGAACCGGTTTCCGGTCCAAAACGGTTGTTTAGATGTCAAGAGATCTACGATTAAAAGGTGATCGTACAGAACATGAGGGTCACGAACAGGGATGGAACCTATGGTAATGAAGAAAGGTTCTTTTGTCGTGAAGAGGACTGATTCTGATGATGCGACCATTTCGAAGAACGGGAGAAACTTTGCCGGTACGGGAGTCTGCAGGTAATGACCTGAAACAAGGAAACAGCCTATCATTCGGTGGTTCTCTCCCAGGTAATGCACGGGTAATACCAGCCGTGGTGATGGGCAATTACCCGTCTCTCTCCTGATTTCCTGGGTATTTGTCAGTTTCAGAGGTAAGGTGCAGGATCGACCTGAATATCAGTATTGTTGGAACAGAAGACCTGAACCCCTCCTTTCATCTCTTCCTTTCCTCGATCATACGGGTTATCACGTCTTCAAGATCCGGGAGATCTTCGGTAATGATCTCCCAGACCCGCAGTGGATTTAGTCCGAACTAGTCATGAACAAGAACATTTCGAAACCTCACGATACCTCTCCAGTCTGCTTCCGGGTATTTTGCTTTAAAATCTGATGAAATTCTCTGAGTCGATTCAGCAAGAATCTGAAGGGCCCGGATCACTGCATATTGTGTTTTTTTATCGAGGAAAAAAGTCTCTCTCCCTTCGTCGATAAAGGAGTGAATGTCTTCGATACACTCTTTGATGAACAGGATATACCTGATATTCTCTTTCACAGAAGAATTGACTCCTGAATTATTTTTTTCTTTATATCAGGAGAGAGGACCTCCTCTTCAACAATATCAACATTCCGTCCAGTCAGCTCTTCAAGATCGGCCACCAGACCTCCTGGAAACCAGCGTGAATGCCAGGATCCTACCGTTACGAGGAGATCAATATCGCTTCCCCTTGTCTCCTCTCCTCTCGCAAACGATCCAAACAACCGGACAGACAAGACTCCGTGTTTTTTGGCTATTCTAATGATCTCTTCCTTTTTTTCATCGAGGTCTTTTGGGATCATAAGGCTGTTCTCTGAAAGTCATATCTTCTAGAGACGAAAGATATTCATATTATCATCTGTCAAGGGAGGTTAACCAATTTTTCTGTGATAATCTATCTGAATTGTGGGAGTTATACACACTACTGCCCCTCGCCACTTAAATTTGTGGGTAAAAGTGTTTGCCGATATGAAACACCACATGATAGCACCATTCCTGCCCGTGCTTAAGGATACCTGATCATCCGGAGGAACAGGAGAATGGAACGATCGGTCAGGTTCATGCCGGGAAAGGAACTCCCTGATGAACTCCGTGCCGCCATGGAACGGGTCAAAGCATACGGTGTCACGTACCCTGAAGGGTATCACCGCATCCTTGTCGGGAAATATTCAGAGGAAGGGGTGAGATATCCCCACATCCTCATGATAGCCGGAAATCCGCGGATCCATCGCCATTTCTTCTATCCTCACGTCCTCAGCAGGGCAGGCCGGCTTCTCGATTATGGCTGCGGGACCGGGGACAATGTCAGGCAGTTGATCCGTGACGGTTTTCCCCGGACGCATATCATCGCGTTTGATATCAACTGGGAGAGCATCAGTCTTGGCCTTGACCTGTACCGTGACGGGGAGGAGATGCAGGATCTCCTCGTTGTTTCAGAAACGTTTCCCTTCGGACCGGGAGAATTCAACACTATCTATTCCGCCTCCGTGATCCACGTTATTGGCGATGAACAGGAGTTCCTGGATTATCTTGCAGGTGCATATTCTGTCCTCAGGCCCGGGGGAATACTCTTTGGATCTACGCTCGGGCTGGCGAGGGAGGGGTCCTGCATCCCCATACACGGGGGCCTCCGAGAATTATGACCAGGGAGCAACTGGCCGGTTACCTTACGGGTACTGGATTTGCGCATCCGGATATTGTTGAAAGGAATGGTGTGCCCGGTTATGTCCCTCACCATGAGAACATGTGTGTCCTTGAGTTCTGTACGAAAAAGCCGTAATCCTGAGGGATTTCATCCCCTATTCGCCATCGCCGACATCAGACCGGTCATCAGAAGCCGGAGGCTGGTTGCCTCTCTCATACGATTCCCCGGCAGTGCCCTGTCCGGCGATCTACCCCTCTGCCCCTGTTCCTGTAGACGTGAAAGCCACTACCACCTGTGTAAACCCTGGCCGGAATAATACTCCCCCCCACACGGGTACCGGACCGGCATTTCGATTACACCACCAGATATATATGGATAGAAAAGAATAGCCGGTTTGCCATAATAATGACGATTCTCTGGAAGTACTTAAAGCCACAGAAACGGCTTATCGTTGTTGCTCTCGTGCTGGCAGGTATCAGCCAGCTGCTGAACCTCTTGGACCCGATTATTTTCGGCATGATTATCGATGATTATGCCCTGAACCCAAATCAGATCCCGGAAAATGCCCTGGTATGGGGGGTGCTGTTCTGGCTGGGGGTGGCTGTCGCTGTCGCGGTAATCGCCCTGTTTGCAAGAACGTTCCAGGATTATTTCGCACGACTGGCAGTGCAGCTGTTCGGAATGCAGATCTACAATGACGGCCTCGGGCAGACGCTCCGGCTGGCCTATGACGAATTCGAAGATCAGCGGAGCGGCGAAACCTTATCGATCCTGCAGAAAGTGAGGGAGGATACGCGGACCTTCTTTTCTGCATTCATCAATGTCCTCTTTTCAGCATTCGTGGGCATTGGTTTTCTCACCGC
>JAJRBL010000191.1 GCA_028679485.1 Methanospirillum sp.
GCCCCTCCTCTTCATCTTCGAGGCGAGATACCTCACCCTCCTGTATGAATCCTCCGGGGAGTAATCCCTGACTTACTCCCTTATCTGTCCGGCAGATAAATCCCTGAGCCTATGCAGTCTCACCCGGGGGAAGGATTAAAAAAGAAAGGGGCCAGACGATGAGTGCGAGGAGAATCCCGATGAGATGGAGTTCCGCCACGAAATCCACCACCATGCCGAGGATAAAGGAGATCACCGAGATGATAATGAATCCGAGAATGTAGGTTCCCCATCCGATCTTCCTGATGGTCGTGAGGATCGCACTGAAGTTGAATGCCTCCAGGAACCGGTTCATCCGTGCCATCCTGATGAATCCGATGGTAGAGAGCAGGGCGATGATGATCGACACGATACAGGCGATGGCCACTCCGCCGATCACCGGCAGGATGTACGGGACAAAGGCAGACATTGATAATTCCACATCTTCCGATGTTACCTGCGAGATCAGTTCCATGAGGACCGGGATGAACGTAATGATAAGGATCACTACGACCGGGATCGAGTATATGATGGCTGCAACCAGGTACTTGAGACCGTCGATAAACCGGGCGATCCAGTTCGTGCATTCCGGGGGAACGGGATTTCCGCGAAATATCTCCATGAGATATCCGAAGATCAGGGGGAAGATAACAAGGGAGACGATCAGGAGGATCCATCGTTTCCAGTTCCCCCATACGGTGTCACGGGTAAATATGGCTGATTCGGTGATTGCTTTTCCAAAGTCCATTTTTCTCACAATTCCAAGGTTTGAATCAGCCTCTGATAAAGGTATGGAAGGAAAGAAAATCGAAAAATGGGATCTTAACGGTTGTTTCGTCCGAAAACCATTTATTATGGGTGATACAAGTATTGATCACTATCTTGCAATGCAAGATACCCAAATTAAGCAGGAAGCTGATACAAAACGCATGTACATCAAAAATACTACGTGGAATGATCAAAAAGGGAACCGGGGGTGATGCATGAACGCGCAATTCAAGAAAGGAGTCCTCGATATGTGTGTCATGGCACTTCTCGGGCTTCGTGACCGGTATGGATATGAACTGGTGCAGGATATATCCCGGCGGTTCGAGATATCGGAAGGGAGTATCTATCCTCTTCTTCGCCGGCTCCTTACCGAGGGGTATGTATCCACTTATCTCCAGGAATCAGGAGAAGGGCCTGCACGAAAATATTACTCCCTCACTGCACAGGGAATTGCAGCCAGGGATCTGCTGATACATGAATGGATGGATTTTTCAGATGCCGTATGCAGTTTGATCGGAGAGATAACTGATGAAAAGGGATGAGTACCTCCGGAAGCTGGAGCAGACTCTTTCAAAGTTATCGCAACAGGACTGGGATGAGATCCTGGGGGATTACTCGGAACATTTTGCCATAGGTCTTGAGAATGGCAGGAACGAGGAGGAGATTGCTGCAGCCCTCGGGGATCCGCAGGTTATCGGAAGAGAATATACTGCCGTCACGCTCATCAAAACGGCGGAAGATTCTCCTTCTGCCAGGGGGATGGGCAGGGCGATTGCAGCAACTCTTGGTCTTGGGCTCTTTAACCTGGTCGTGGTTCTCGTGCCGTTTATTATCCTCGTGTGTATCATTCTCATGATACTCCTTGGCGGCTTCTCCCTGGTCTGTGCAGGGCCCATGCTCACCGGTTCTGCAGTCCTGATAATAGCCGGGATATTCCCGATGGTTCTTCCGGTCTCACCAGTCGCAACCGTGTTCTTCGGGATAGGGATCACATGCATGGGCCTGCTCGTGATCCTTGGCGACTACTGGTTATCACGGATGCTCTACCGGCTGGGTATCAGGTATCTCAAATGGAACATCGCGGTCATTCACGGGAGGGAGAGCCTGTGAACGGGTTTGTCCTTCCTTCCCTTCGGAAGGTCATGTTCTGGCTGTTCATCATCATGGTGGCGAGTCTTCTCATCGGGATACTCATTGCCGTAGTTGATAACCATCCGTGCGGACAGGGGTTTCTCCCTGGTGGAGAGGAACGGAAAGGTTCCTGGGCTGACGTGTCCGTTCCTTCAGGACCTGCCCGGCAGGTGAAGATCGACCTCGATATCAGTTCGGGGGATATCAGCCTGTCAGGAGATGAGACACCTGGAATGGTAAACGGACGGGTGATATGCAGCCATGAGAAGAATCCTCCCCATCTTACCTCTACGGTTGTCGATGGAGTCGGAAAGATCGGGATTGAAAGGCCTTCGGGGATCGTGTATGATATCCTTCCCGGGAAAGAAGACTGGAACCTTACCCTGAACAGGACACTACCTGCAGAACTCCGTGTTTCGATAAACAAAGGGGATATTCTTCTCAACACCTCTGACACCTGCCTGAACTCGGTGTATCTTGAGTCAGGAGCAGGAGATATCGTTCTGAACGAGAGCAGGTGGAGCGGCAGAAGGCAATCGGTGCATATCGAATCAGGTGTCGGAGACATCACCGCTCTCTTCCCGGAGCAGTCCCGGGTATCCGTGACCCTGGATAAAGGAATCGGAAACAACAACCTCTTCGGATTTGATGAATATAAATCCGGTTACACGCATCATGCATCAGTTCGGGATGCACCAAAGATCGATCTTACGATCAGTCAGGGAATCGGAAATGTAACGCTCCGGACCGTTCCCTGAAAAGTGTGGGAAAGATTATGATTACAGGGAATTTATTACCTTATCAGAGATTGCAATAAAAAAACAACGGATGGTTACGATGCCTCAATCAACGAAAAAAAATGCAAAAAAACTCCTCGCTTCTTTCGGACTGATACTCTGTCTCCTGGCAATCCTAACAGTAAGCCCGGTATCTGCCGGTACTCCCGTATCGGTGATTATCACCGATTACAAGGTTACACCGTCAGTGCTTCTGCCCGGGGAAGAAGGAACGGTGACCGTTACCTTAAAAAGCGTCTCTGGCGGGACTTCGACCAGTTCGATAAAATCCGGTGAGGATGCTCTCCAGACAACGACCAGTATCTCGCCGTACATCGAGAGTGTTATCCTGAAATCCAAGGATTTCGAGATCCTCGGGGGAGACTCCAAGTTTGAAGGAAATATCGGTCCCGACCAGTCGGTTCCGGTAACCTTCCTCGTTCGTGCCCCCCAGAAGAGCGGTATGTACTTCCCCGAGGTCTGGATCCGTGTCCGTGATGGCCAGAGCCTTAAATACCCGGTTCCGGTGAATGTCAACTCCCAGCTCTCCGTCCTGCGGACACCGTCGCTTGCCCTTGAGAACACGTTCCCCGGGACCGTAAAGCCGGGGACAAAGATTGACGGTACCATCAGGATACGCAACGAGGGATCAACCCGGGCTGACAACATCAGGGTCTTCGTCAACGGGACGCCTCCATCCGTTATTCCTGCGGGGATCAGTTCATTCCTCGTCGACCGGCTGGACACCGGGATGTCGAGGGAGAGGAACCTCTCGCTCCTGGTTGACAAGAATACCCCGACCGGGATTGCAGAGATACCGGTCCGGATGTCATACGCCCTCCTGGACGGGACTATTATCGAAGACACCGGTTCAATAGGTCTTGATATCAGGGGAGAGTCTGAGATCAGCATCACTTCAGTCGAGACAACACCGACACGGGTGAAACCGGGAGAACCGTTTGATCTCATCATCCGCGTCCAGAATACCGGAACAGGCGAGGCAAAATCGGTCAGTGCGACGATTGATCTCCCGGTCAAGGGTGCGAAGGAGGCATTCATCGGCCGTATCAAGTCTGGTAACGATGCCCCGGCGACATTCATCCTGGAAGGAGCAGAAACCGGCGAGTACACGTACCATACCACCATCTCCTATGTCGACGACTGGGGAACTCATTCTCTTGACAAGGACCTGACGCTTACGGTGCCGGCAAACGGTGACTCGAGCGGTCTTCTCATTGTCATCGTCATCGTGGTGATCGCAGGTGCAGGTCTCTTCTGGTACATGAGGCGCAAAAACGGGGAAGATTGATGTTCCAGGACCTCAAGGTATCCTTTTTCCTTGCCGTCAGGGGCATTACCCGGGGAGGCAGGGGGAGCCTGTATCTTACTGTCCTGATAATCGCCATGGTCTTTACCAACATGATCTTCATGCCTTCCATCATCCTGGGATTTATCAAGGTGGCGGAAGACCAGATCATCACGTACCAGACCGGCAATGTCCTTATCTCCCCCCACGAGGACGAGTCGTATATCGAGGATGCAGATGGTCTCCTGGAGAAGGTAAACCGGATTCCCGGTGTTCTCAGGGCCTCTGCCCATTATGGTACCGGGGTCACCCTTCGCAACAAGGGCAATACAGTTAGTGCATCGATCGTCGCTATCAGGCCGAACGACGAGAAACTCGTAACAGATGTTTACCGGAAGATGAAAGACGGCGATTATCTCGCAGACGGGGAGACCAACGAGATAATCCTGGGAATCCAGACCTCTGGCCACAAGGACGAGGCCGAGGACATGGGTGCCACCCTGGGATACATGAAGGCCGGTGACCCGGTGACGGTCGAGTACACGAACGGTGTCAGCAAAGTCTACCATATCAAGGGAATCGTAGAGACCGGTTCGTATTATGCAGACCAGGGTGCGTATATCACCTGGGACGAACTTGAATCGGTATATGGCAGGAAGATGAACCAGGCCACCGATGTCATCATCAAAACCCAGCCTGATGCATACGAACCTGATGTGAAGACCCAGATCTACCGGTTCGGAGTCAGGGAGAAGGTGCAGACCTGGCAGGATCTCCTGACTGAGGCGATGGGAAGGGCGGTACAGAACTTTACCATGCTGAATTCGATCACGATCATCGTCTCCCTCATCATCGCGATAGTGGTCCTGTTCATCGTTATCATGATAAAAACGATGAACAGCAGGAGACAGATAGGGGTTTTAAAGGCACTTGGCGTGGAGAAAGGGATCATCATCAACAATTACGTGTTCCAGGTCATCATCCTGACCGTTATCGGGGTGATCGTCGGCATAACCCTTGTCGAATCCATGGTGGCCATTCTCACGGTCTACCCGTTCCAGTTTCCTGACGGGGAGGTAACGCCAGTGGTAGCAGTTGCAGATCTCGTAAACAACTCTATAATGCTGTTTATCGTGGCATGCATCGCGGGATATATCCCGGCCTGGCGGGTGGCATCTGAGGATATCCTGACCGCAATGAGGAGCTGAAGATGATCGTAGCGGAGAATCTGACCCGGGTGTATGACATGGGCAAGGTAACCGTTCAGGCATTGCGGGGCGTATCCTTTACGATTTCCCGGGGTGAGTTTGTCGGGATCATGGGAGCTAGTGGTTCAGGCAAATCCACCCTTCTCCATCTCCTCGGGCTTCTGGACAGACCAACCGCGGGGAAGATCAGCCTGGGGGGGATGGATACCGGAACCTTAAACGACCGGCAAAGGACCAGGTTCAGGCTGAAACGCCTTGGGTACGTGTTCCAGGACTACGCCCTGGTCCCTGAACTGACGGTTGAAGAGAACGTGTTTCTGACCTCGATGGTCAGGGGCACGGCAAAAGAGCAGTACATGAACGAAACACTGGAGATACTGAAGCGTATCGGCCTTTCCGACAGAATGAAGCACAAGCACAACGAGCTCTCCGGCGGCCAGCAGCAACGGGTGGCCATCGCCCGTGCAATCGTGAACAAGCCTGAGATCCTCTTTGCTGACGAGCCATGTGCCAATCTTGACTCCGAGAGTTCAAAGAATGTCCTGGATCTCTTCAAACAGATCAACCGTGAGATGAAACAGACCATCGTGATGGTCTCCCATGAGGAATGGCACCAGGAGTACTTTGATCGGATCATCATCCTGCGGGACGGGGAGATACTCTCAGACGGCCCCCCTGCCTGAAATAATCCCGGGATATCTTTTTTACTGGTATCATCAGGGGAAGAGGATACCATGGCATTTATGGATGCAGATCATACCATGGGTACGATCTGCCTGTAACAGGCAGGAGGGGATTCCTCATGAAGATTGCAATTACCGGTAAAGGAGGGGTTGGCAAGACATTCATCGCCGGAACCCTCGCCTGCCGCTACGCAGCATCCGGCCTTACCACCATAGCCATTGATGCAGACTCCTCTCCAAATTTGGGCTTAACCCTTGGATTATCCGAGGCTGAAGTTGATCGTATCGTTCCTGTCGCTGAGAACTCCGGCCTGATTGAAGAGAAGACACAGACCGGGTATCAGGGGGTGTTCCATCTTACCTTTACGGTTGATGACATTATCCGTTCCCAGGCAGTTCTGACACCCTGTGGGGTCAAGATCCTTGTCATGGGAACCGTGCACGTGGTAGGTTCCGGATGTGCCTGTCCGGCACATCATCTCATCCGGACCCTCATCAACCATCTCGTTACCGAACGGAACGAGATAGTGATACTGGATATGGAGGCAGGGATTGAGCATCTCGGAAGGGGAACCGCGGAACAGGTGGATGTCATGCTGGTGGTGACCGATGCCCACCAGGCATCCCTGGTAACAGCCGGGAGAATCGTCCGCATGGCCCTTAATGCAGGCATTCCCCATGTTGCCCTGGTTGCAAACAGGATCTTAGGTTCAGGACAGGAGGAACAGATCAGGGTTTTTGCCAAAGGCCTGGGAGTGCCGGTTGCGGCAGTCATACCGTACGATCCCCTCGTGATGGAGGCAGGAGTACAGGGAATCTCTCCTGTCGGCGGTGACACGACCGGAACCCGGGCGATAGCCGGGCTGATTACATGGCTATCCGGAGATGCATGATACATGAAGACGATTGTGGTAATGGGCAGGGGCGGAACAGGCAAAACCTCGTTTGTAAGTCTTATAACCGACTACCTTCTCAAAAAAGGGGAAATGCCTCTCCTTCTCGTCGACCTGGATCCTGACCAGAGCCTGGGAGAGATGGTCGGGGTCGACCTGGAAGCGGAGGGAAAAAAAAGCATTGCTGAGCTGCTCGAGGATACCTTTATCGGAAAGGGAGGAACCCTGTCGGGAATTTCCCCTTCCGAAAGAATCGAGCAGCGGATCTGGGAAGAGGGGATGTACGAAGGAGAAAAATTCGATTTCATTGCTATCGGGACAAAATGGATCGAAGGATGCTACTGCATGCCTGACACTGCCTTAAAAGAAGCCCTCGGCCGTCTGACAAAACAGTACCGGTATATGCTCGTTGATGCCCCGGGAGGCCTTGAACACCTGAACCGACGGATTACAGCAGATGTGGACGATATTATCGACGTGTTAGGTCCTTCTGCGAAGTCATTTGCACATCTCGAACGGGCACGGAGGGTTGCCTATGAGTCCGGGATCCACTACCGGCGTTTCTTCTCGGTCGGTGGTTTTCTCTTCCCGAAGGCCCTTGAATACCGGGCAGAAAAGATCGAGGATATCCCCTACCTTGGCAGGATATCGTATGATGAAGAGATAGCCCGAAGAACGGTGGAAGGGGAACCCGTTCTGGGCCTGATGCCGGTCCATCCCGGGCCTGCCTCGGTATTCAGGGTAATGAATAAACTCGGATATTAATTAATCTCCGAACGATATTCTTTATATCGAACACTTCCATTAATAAAAAGCGATCCTCCGGCCGGATAGGTGTGAACAGAAAAAATATATATATTAAAATCAGCGAAGCCACGAGTACCTCGGGGTCCGTCAAGGATCTCGAGATACAGATAGGGAAGATCAAGGCAGATCAATGGAATGAAGAAGAAGGTCCGACGCCGTTTCCCGATCATACGGATCTCCGGAACTGGGACCGGAGACTGCTCTCCCGTTATAAACCTCTTTATCTCCCGTTTTGTGACCTCTGCTGCCTGTGTACCTATGGGAAATGTGATCTGTCAGGGGGAAAAAAAGGTGCCTGCGGGATCGGCATGGAAGCCCAGCAGTCCCGTATCGTTCTTCTGGCTGCATGTATCGGGGCGGCAACCCATATCAGTCATGCCCGCCACCTTACCGAACACCTGATCCAGACAAAAGGGCGGGAGATGCCCCTTGATATCGGCGGAACGAACGTGGATCTCGAGGCACCGATCATCAGGCTGGTCTGCGGTATCCGCCCCCGGACGCTTGGCGACCTTGAGATAGTACTTGACTATGCCGAACGCCAGGTAACCGACCTGCTGGCGGCAACCCATACCGGGCAGGAAGGGGATGCCCTTGATTTTGAATCAAAGGTCCTCCATGCCGGCATGATGGATCACGTGGGGCTTGAGGTTGCCGATATCGCACAGGTATCAGCATTTGACTTTCCGAAAGCAGATCCCCGGGCAGAACTCGTGGAACTGGGTATGGGAACTATCGATCC
>JAJRBL010000192.1 GCA_028679485.1 Methanospirillum sp.
CAGAGACGATGATCTCCGGTTCTGTATCGGTCACCGAAAACCGGAGGTGGCACTGACCGTATTCTCCCATGGGCACCCCCTCCCGAAGGGAAGAGGCGGGATTAAAGATCAGGAGTTCAACGGCATCGTCTCCCGGGTATGCCTGGTAGTAATAAAAGAAAACCTGCCAGGCATTCAGAAGATCTGAGGCGAGTATTGCATCTCTTGTCTCCGGAACAAGCCCTGAGAGCCGCATCCTGATGCAGGCCACATCCTCATCGCAGTCGGTGAGGATTTTGTCAACTATCCCTGACAGCTCTGCAAACGGGATGGTATCAATAGACATGAGGAACTATTGGATTTCAGGTAAAAAAGGAGTGATGATTGTTCAGGTGATGAGGTACGCGGAGGTTACCCGTGCTGTCACTTCGACATTGCCTGGTTCAATTGGTGTTGCAGGTGCTGCAACCGCCAGTTTCTCTGCCCGGATGTCCTGGTTGTAGTATACCGGCGGCTGATAACTCTCATCCACGGTTACTTCATGCACGTCACCAAGCGTCTTTCCCATGGCTGTGGCAACAATACTGGCATCTTTGCGTGCCTTTTCCACGGCGATATCAAGGGCCTTTGCCCGGAGTTCCGCGGTTTTTGCCTGGCTTAAGGTGAAATCGAGGGAACTGACTTCGTTTGCCCCTGCTGCCACGGCGAAATCGATGATATCACCGACATGCTCGATCTTTGCCGTGTCTATCGAGATCGTGTTTGATACCTGGTATATCGTGACATCTTTGCCGAACTTCTCCTTGAGGGTATCATCAGGAGAGTATACCTCTGATATCGAGTACGAGGTTGTGCCTATCTCCTGCCTGGTAAGGTTCCCCTTTGAGGGATCGGTCAGGGCAGACATGACGCGATCCATCTTCCCTGCGTTCTCCTTTTGTGCAGCCTTTACATCCGGGTTTTTGGTAACGACGGTGAGATCTATCTCGGCCCGGTCAGGTGCTGCCTTGATGGTTCCGCTCCCGGTGACATGGATAAGAGGGAGGGAGTTCTCTTTTGTCTCGTCTGATGCGGCGATCGGGGCAATCAGTGCGATGAGCAGCAGTAATACTGCCGTAACCTGGAATGCGTGTCCTGGCATGATATCATAGTCTCCTCCCCGGCTCATACCTTTTCCCTTGACTTCAGATCTCTTGCAAGTTATCAGAGGGGAAGAACTCATGGGTGTTAAGACGCAACATGTAAGAATAGTGAGGGACGAGGATATCGACTGGTCCGTGTATCATGTCATAACCGGAGAGAAAGGGTGCACGGAAGAGAACCTGATGGAATGGACCGGGTATGATCCTGAGTGTATCCGAAGATCGCTGGAACGACTGGAACGGTATCACCTCATCAATATCAGGGATAACAGATGGTGTGCATGCGGGATTGAAGAGATGCTTATAAAAAACCGGCTTCAGGGATGCTTGTCAGACGGGCTTGAACTCTCGGGCGGGATTGTCAGGTACCGGCCTTCCGGTGAGGGGAAGCAATGATTGTTGTCTTGCGGCTTGGACACAGGCCACAGCGTGACATGCGGGTAACGACCCACGTGGGGCTTACAGCCCGGGCACTCGGTGCTTCAGGGATGTATATTGCCGCTGATGACCGGGGAGTAGTGGAGAGCATCCGTGATGTGGCTGACCGGTTTGGCGGGGATTTTTTTGTAGAGGACAAAAAAGGGTGGAGTTCATGTATCAGGCGGTGGAAAGAGGATGGCGGGTGTGTAGTCCATCTTACCATGTTCGGCCTGAACCTTCCCGATGTTGAGGAAGAGATCAGAGAGAAAGAGAAGATACTCGTCGTGGTTGGTGCGGAAAAGGTTCCCGGAGAGGTGTATGAACGCGCGGATTATAATGTCGCGGTAACCAACCAGCCGCATTCAGAGATAGCAGGTCTTGCCGTCTTTCTCGATCATATCGCTCCTGACGCACTTCACCGCGACTTCCCTGGTGCAAAGGTGAAAGTGCTCCCCAATCCCTGTGGAAAGACGGTGGAAGAATTCTGAAGCGGATTCTTGTCGCCGGTTTCTCCACGCGGCATGTGGTGGCATCGGCATGGAGGGCCGGATATGAAGTCTATGCAGCGGATCATTTCCGCGATCGGGATCTGCAGCAGTATACCACAGCCTGCTGGAAGTTCGACGAACTGGCAGAACTTCCCTTCCTGATTGCAGAGATCTGCGATACCTACGGGATTGATGCTATTATCCCGACTTCCGGTGCGGAAAACCTGCAGAACCTCCCGGCTCCTGTCCTGGGAACAGATCCGGCTATTGCGGCGAATTTTCTTGACAAAAAGTACACCCAGTCTTTCTTTGAAAAAAACGGGATTCCTGTTCCTTCTCTGGTCTCCCCCGGTAGGTATCCGGCGATGCTTAAACCGACGGCAGGTTCTGGTGGATGGCGTAACACGGTTGTGAACAGCGACTCCGAGGTGGCAGCATGGAAAGAGGCCTTCCCGGAGGTCCCTTTTCTTCTCCAGGAGATTGCTGACGGTATTCCCGCATCGGTATGCTGTATCTCGGATGGATGCCGGGCCAGGGCGGTAGCGGTCAACCGGCAGATCCTGCGTGGTATGGGGCCGTATAAATACGGGTTTTCAGGTTCGGTGACACCTTTTGATCATCCCCTGAAAGAGGAGATGATCAGGTACGCAGAACAGGCAGCAGGGGCCTCCGGGTGCCGCGGTGTTCTCGGGATCGATTTCATCGCCGGCGCAGG
>JAJRBL010000193.1 GCA_028679485.1 Methanospirillum sp.
GGTCTCGATAAAGACAAAGTTATGAATGACGGAACAGATTCCGCAGACCCGTTCTGCGAGGAACATCACCTCCTGCCAGGGTCTGCCGACCATGATCCGTTCAATCCCCTTCTTCATGTAGCCGAGTTCCACTTCTGCAGAGAGAACCTGTTCACCAAAGGTTTCACATTTTATCCTGCACGGTTCCTTGAAGACCGGGTGAACCGGCCCGAGGGGGATTGAAACATCAACCGTCTTCCTCATCTTCTCGTCTCCCAGTCCCTGAATACCAGGGGAGCTACCGAAAGGATGGCGTTGATTATCTCGGTGGGCCGCGGAGGACAGCCGGGAACCTCTGCAGCGATGGGAATATAACTCTTCGCCGGTGCCCGGGTGAGTGTTTCCGGACGGGAGAAGACACACCCGGAGATCGGACAGTTCCCGATAGAGACCGCAGCCTTTGGTTCGGGTATCTTGTCCCAGATCATCCGGAGCTTGTCCTCCCACTGGACGGTGACACCGCCGATAACGAGGAGAACATCCGCTTCCCGGGGATTATTATGCACGTAGATTCCGTACTGTTCGAGATCGTACCGGGGAGCAAGGCAGGCAAGCACCTCTATGTCACACCCGTTGCACGAACCGGTATCGACAAAACAGACATGGATAGATCGCTGTCTCACGGCATTTTTCAGTGACTGAAGCAGGGTCATAGTTCCATCTCCCCTACCATCAGCCGTACCGCGGCTGTTCGTACCTCCTCTTCGTTCTCTCCTGCTGCCTCTGCCAGGCTGAACACCGACTTCATGACATCCCCAGGTATGACCGGGATATAGATGCTGAAGAGTTCATACCCGATCTGCCTTCTCATCCCTCCCTGCTGATCGCCACGGGCATTCCAGCGGTCGTACCTGACCCCCAGTGATTCCAGCATCATCATATCCAGGTGTGTGATAAAAATACGCCGCATCTTCATCGGGGGGATACCGAGCATGCTGGCACAGAGAGAGACCACTTCTTTATGGTACGGGCTTTTCAGTATCGTATACTTCATCCCGTCAAGATCCCGTTCATACACAGAGGTCACACGATCCCCCCGGTCTTGAGTATTGCGTACAGGCCGAACAGGAGAATAACAGACCATACTGCAATCATTTCACCTTCATGGAGCAGGTGTTCCTCCCTGGTGAGGGGAAGAGCAGCCGAGAATGCCAGTATGCCGATCCCGGCGAGTGCCTGCCAGAGCACATGGCCCTGGAGGAGTTCCACGAGAAATATTCCTCCGTATATCACTCCCCCGGCAAGAAGGACACGGACTATGAGGCTCATCCAGACACCCCCAGGACAAGAATATACCCGACGAGGATACCGGTTACTACCGTCTCGAAGGCCACCGCATCAAACGGGGAGAGCATGGGGGTAAAGGCACAGATAAACGAGAGCGATACAAGGAGCAGGAGCATGGCGATGAGCATCAGCCACCAGGGCAGTGCCCCGATAAAGAGCAGGACAAACACCCAGAGAAGAACGAATGTCTTCAGGGCATAGGCCACCTGGAGACCAGCCCTCCAGACACCGAAATGCTCGGTCAGGTTCCCGGAAACGATCTCTTTTGCCTCGATGATCGAGAACGGGCCATAATGCATCTTCGAAAGGATGACGAGGTACAACGCTGCGGCCATCGGAAAGGCACTGATCAAAAGCGGGCCATGTATTGCCTGGTACCGGGTGATATCGCTTATCATGAGAGAACCGGTGACGACGTACATCCCTGCAATGGTGGCAAAGAGCGGGATCTCTGATGCGGCTGACATGACAGATCGTATCGCACCGAACTTGCCGTACGGCGATCCCGAAGAGAGCCCGAGCCCGTGTTCGGTGATCTTGTGAAGCATGAAGACAGCAAAAAGGAGCAGCAGGCTTCCCCCGCTGAAAACGACAAAAAAACCGCCGGCCCATATCGCGATGGAGACTGCTACGATGAACACGTACAACGGCATGCTGGCAGTCTTCGGGATCCAGGTCTGCTTGAACGAAAATTTCAGGGTATGAAGGATCTCCTGCCATACCGGGGGACCGGGACGTCCCTGTATCCTGGCAATCACCTTCCGGTGAATCCCGTGGAAAAGAAGACCGAGGAAGACTGCTGAAATGAGCTGTAATATCATGTTAGTACCCGGTAAAAGGGATATCTCCTTTCGTATTCGATGCATTCCACCAGAGGAAGAGCGAAAGCACCGATGTCGGAAATGCCAGCATAACGGCGACAACCGGGAGCCACCCGGGACATGCCCCGGTAGAGGCTGCATAGGCTGCTATGCAAAGGACAGCCGCCGAGATGAAGACTACTGCCAGGAAGGTATTTTTCTTCATGTTACACCGTAAGGACGATCTCGATAACCCGCAGGAAGATGAGCAGGGAACTGACATGGATCATGAGTACGTACGGGGCTCCCGGTGCCCGGGTAATCTCTGCCTTTGCGATATAAAACGGGGCCATTCCCTCACCCATCACCCCAAGCACGAGGAACATCTTTGCACCAAGCGGAACCAGCCCTTTTCCGGCCAGTTCCCATATTGCAAGGGTTCCGCAGGTGCCAAGGGCCATGGCTGCTCCCCCGAAGAGGAACACGGTTGCTACCATGGCAACGATTCCATAATTGTACGCTGCATTCAGGACATACCGGTTGTCTCCTCCTGCAACAATACCGATATTGGTGATACCGATAAGAGTAGTGAAAAGGGTGAAGTTGAAGAGATCGCCGGATGATACCGCTCCAAGGGTGGCAAGTCCGCAGGCTATGGCCATGAATCGCTGAAACCGAAGGCTTTCAGGCTTGATATCCTTTGTATAGACAGCGTCGGTTCCAAAGATGATATCGGTCTGGTGTTCCGGCCTCGCGATGATGGCGATGAGGATAAAGGTTACGGCAAAGAAGAAGAGGGCGCCGGTGTACAGGCTCAGATAATTGACGATATCTCCAAACTCGAGCACAAAGAGCTGCTCTCCTTCTACCGGGAGATCAAACATTGCGTCCCTCCCGCATGGTGCCGATAAGGGCCATCTTGGTCGTCACTTTAAGCAGGATTGCCCCGCCTGAGAGCATCACCGCTATCAGCCAGGCCTGGGGAAAGATCATGAAGATAAAAAATGCACCTATCCAGATCACCCAGCTGTAACCTGATATCGTCTCCAGGAGCTCGAACCGCTCCTCGTATCCTTTGCAGAGGAAGTAGAATACAATCCCGAGCCCTGCAACTGCCCCTCCTGAGAACCCGGAGAGGATGATGCCGTACACGACCAGGGCAAAGGTCAATAGGGGAGGGGCTGTTCGCATGACCTCTATCCTGACAGGCTGTATCCTGGGCAGGGGAAGGTTCTCCTTCCTGATGTAGAGTTCGGTAAGCATGAGGAGTTCAGAGATGCCCACGACAAGTCCGGGAAGAACAAGGGCTTCAGCCA
>JAJRBL010000194.1 GCA_028679485.1 Methanospirillum sp.
ATCCCCGTCCTCAAGGGGAACAAGGATAACATCGGCAGCAGTCATTCCATCTGCATGACAGAGACCCCGGTCGTGATCAAGCGGTATAAACCGTGACACCTCGCCATCCAGGACTTCAGCCCCGTTTTTCCTGAGCATATCTGAGATAAGCCGCACCCGTTCCTCTGTCCGGTGAAAAAGGTTTACCTCTACCTTGGCCCCGCTGACCCTCTGGAGAGCGGCTATCTCCCCTGAAGCCAGGGCTGCCGTGTTGCCGTTGACAGATATCACCGGGTGTTTTGCCGATAATAACAGGGCCGCTGCCAGTTCTTCTGCTTTCAGGGCAGATGGGGAGGTTGTTTCGCCCAGCAGGTAATCAAATGCCTCACCACGTCCGTGAGCAGTCAGACCTTCGAGAGAAACCACGCCTGTACGGGTGCATTCAGCCAGGAATTCACGCGTTTTAAGAGAGCGATACCGGGGGTGACTTTCAGGTATCGTCAATACCCTTCACCCCTGAGAACACGCGGTCCTGAGGTAGCAAGGGAAAGACGATACACTTCTCCAAATCCTTTGAGAACCGGTTCTGCATTCCTGCCCAGAGCAAAGACTCCGTTGCCAAGCATAGTCATACTCGCTGGAATATCATTTGCATCGCAAACGGATAGGATTTTCCTGACATCACCGGATATAAGACCGCTTTGCTCTGCAAATTTCCTGGATACCATCATCAGTTCATCCAGCGACCGCGGCATCTCATCCGGGTATGCTGATTCCACCTGTTTCAGGATACCGGAAGAACTCAGGACCGAGGAGGTCTGGAGGGGACTTACCGTAAGGGCATACAGGGGGCGGGGATCGTGTTTCCGAATGATAATCCCGTCCGGGCCGGGGGTTGTCCTGACCACATACCCTCCTCCCTGGCAGGCAGAGACATCGCCGAGACCGGACCTATGCAGTACTTCGAGCAGGTGTGCTACCTTCGTGCATGCATGAATATCCATATTCAGGCTATACAGTTCATTTAAAGCATGGGTGGCGGCAAGAAGTGCCGCAGCCGACATTCCGTACCCGCAGCCGGGAGGAAGGTGACTGAATGTCTCGATCTCTGCCCTGACATCCAAGTGTCCGAGGAGATCCAGGAGCAGCGAAGCTGACTCATCTACCCGGACCGGCACTCCGTACCGATCGGTTCTGAATATCCGGACAGAAGAAGAGGGTGCTCTCCTCGCAACGGTACGGACCCCCTCGGAGATCACGATGCCGCCCCCGGTACTCCCTGATGCCTCCGGACTTTCCCTGATAACAGGCAGAAAGAACCCGGAGATATGGCCCGGACAGAAAGCGGTTACTTTCCTGGATGAAGTCATGGGTGGTGATGCTCAAGAATATGTCCGAATACCCGTGCTGCTATCTCTTCTTTTGTCCCGGCTATCTCCACCGGACCGGACCGGTCAACCAGGGTATACCTGCCGTCCCTGGTTCCCAGGTTTGCAGCCGTGTTCGTAAGGACTATCTGCACCCCCCGGGATAGCAGGTCTTTTGCCTCTTCCTGAGCATGCTCGCCCAGTTTAAAGCCGACGACAAGAGGAATGCCTTCTGCCAGGTCCAGTATCTTGGGAAGGGCCAGGAGGCGAAGAGAGAAATCCGTACCGCTTGGTATCTTTCCTTCCACCCGTACGGGTGCAAAATCTGAGACCGCTGCAGCACTGATATAGATGTCGACAGGCTGTGCTGACAGGATCCGTTTCACCGCATCGCCCATGGAGGCTGCAGTTGTCACCGGGATATTCTCACCGATACCGATCGTGTCGCGATGGATGATGGTCACCTCTGCACCAAGCCGGAATGCCTCAAAGGCCAGTTCTTTGCCTATCATGCCGGACGAACGGGTGGTAAGTACCCGTACATCATCAACCGGTTCCTCACACCTGCCGCTGGTGATTACCACTCTTCTTCCGGATAATGGCATCCCGGAGAGGAGGCGTTCACACCAGAGCACGATATCCCGGGAATCAGCGATCTTTGCCTTTCCCTCTTCTATCCTCGGTCCTACGACGGTGATTCCAAAATGGGTCAGTTTTTCGAGGTTTTCCATCACCATCTCGTGACGGAACATCGCATGGTGCATGGCCGGAACAAGAATAACCGGCATCTTCCTTCCAAGAGCGGTGGTCGCAAAGGTTGTCACCGGGGTATCGTCAATTCCGCATGCAATCTTTGAGATGGTATTGGCAGTACAGGGTGCAATAAGGAGGAGGTCCCCCTGCCCCTCATCCCCGCAGTATATGACATGTTCGACATGGCCGGAGATCCGTGTTATCGTCTCCCGTCCGCAGGCATAGGTAAGGGCATCAGGATGGATGATAAAGCAGGCAGCAGGACTCATCACCGGCTGGACAACGGCTCCCTTTCTTTTGAGAGCATGGGCAAGTCTGATCGTCTCGACTGCTGCAATACTCCCGGTGACGGCAAGCACAACGGTCTTTCCGGAGAGATCCATCAGGAGATCACCACGTCAGTAACCATATGTTCCTTTCCCGGTCCTACCTTTTTTATGACCCGTGTTGAAAGTTCACCTGTATAACCTGATTCCCGGAGAACAGAGGAGATCCTATCCCGGATGTCCCCGACCGAGTGTACGTGCAGGACAGTTCCAGGGCGTGAATGAACGAGGGCTTTTTCAAGGAAATCAGCCGCATCGTAATGCCCCATCTGGATACGGTCGTAGACTCCGGCGAGATGAACTCTGCAGTCGCCGGCCGAGATGATAACCCGGTCTTCGAGTCTGTTCTCCCTGACATTTGACTCGAGAAAGCGGCATGCATCAGGATTGAGTTCGATAGCATGGACCAGGGCCCCTGCTCGTGCAAGGTGAAGGGTGAAATACCCGATTCCGGCAAACATGTCGCATACTCTCTCTCCTGGCAGTACCAGTCCTGACAGGCGGATCTTCTCTTCCCGGTTACCCTGGGAGAACATAACCCTGGTGGGATCCAGCCTGTATACGACTCCTGCCTCCCTGTGGATGACTTCACCGGTTTCTCCCCATAAAACCTCACAATCAGGAATCCGGAGATTTCCCTGGTGGGTCTTATACCAGATGACCCCCCGGGGTGCATGGGATGCGATGACCTCGCGGACGAGATCTTTATCCGGTTTTTTGCCATGAAAAGCAATGATATCCCCGATCTTCTGGTATCCCCGTCCATTTCTCTTTCGTTCAGGTATCACATGGGTATACGGGTATCCGTCCAATACCGGGATATAGGCAGTGCCGCCCTCTACATATGTTCTTCTCGTGGTGTCCACCCAGAGCCCGGAGAGATTCTGCCTGATTTTATCCAGGGGCACGGCGCGGGCATGCATACTACTCACACGATCAGGGTCCGGTCATCATCCCGGAGGATATGGACCCGTTCACCTGATGTTATCTTTCTCCATGACTGCACCGGTACCTCCTCGGTTTTTCCGGATCCTTCATCCATGAGACCCAGGGTCTCCCCGTCCTGATAGACTACCATTCTCGGCATACCGTCACGAATCGAGCCAATATACCGGGATTCCACGGATTCCGGGACTGTCCGGGGTATCCCTGACGCAAGATCGAGGTAACTCAGAGTCTTTCCTTCACTCCCCAGGATCTCCCCGTACGTGCCCCTGATAAAGATGATATCCCCTTTCGTATACCGGGGAAGGCGGACTGCATATGTTATCCGGTACAGTTTCCTTCCTTCTTTCTCTCCGATCAGAGTCGGGTGAAGGGTAAACTTACCACCCATGCGGCGGGTTATCTCCCGTGAGATCAGTTCACCAAGGGCCTGGGTTCCCACGATGATATCAAGCCCTTCCCGTCCTTCCTCTATCCTGGTAACAAATGACAGGCGCTCGCCCTGGGTCTGAAGGGTCTCTTCAGTCTGGTATGCGATGCGTTTCGCCCATTCCTGTTCTTCCGTGGTGGCTTTCCTTCCATCAGCCCTGAGTTGAACGACTCCCTGCCAGTAGTTCCCATGGTACCGGCTGCACCGGTCACAGGAGTCATACTGCCAGAGTATCTCAACCGTACTGGTATTCTCAACCGGCTGGCCGTAGAGTTCGGCTTTCACGGATACATTGGCATAAGTCCTGTTCTGACTGTTTTCAGTCAGTTTGATATCAATTTCAGGTTTCCTGATATCCTGGAAGAGATGAAGAGCAGAGATGGCTGCTTCGTACTCAAGATCTTCGCGGGTCCGGTCACTGTCATTCCAGCCGTTCTTGTCTTTCATC
>JAJRBL010000195.1 GCA_028679485.1 Methanospirillum sp.
AGAAATTTACCCGCGACGGCACATACCTCACCCAGTGGGGATCACAGGGTAATGAGACCGGGCAGTTTAATACTCCCTGCGGGATTACCACGGATGCATACGGGTTCATCTTTGTCGCCGATTCCTTTAACCACCGGATACAGAAGTTTACAAGGGATGGCATCTACCTCACCCAGTGGGGATCACGAGGGACCGGAGACGGAGAGTTCGATATACCCATAGGGGTAGGGACAGACTCCGGCGGGAATATCTACGTTGCCGATTCAGGCAACCACCGGATACAGAAGTTCTCACCTGAATAACCCCGGATATATTTTACCCGGGTTTTCCTTTTTTCCGCTGAAGGATAGTATGTATCAAACGTGTCTGTCACCGTTCTTTCCTCATGGTCTGGTGGATTATCCGGGAGAATACAAGGTGCAAGACAGGTATTGAGAGAGTTTCCCGGATATTATCTCCAGAAAGACCTGGCGTTCATCTCCGGGCAGGAGGATGAGGCCAAAGGGATGCCAGTACATCTTTGTACCCTAAAGAGAGACCGTATACCAGAGATTAATAGAAACAACGGTGATATCATCATATGATTATTATTCTGAACGGTACATCATCGTCAGGAAAAACCACGATCGGCAGAATTATGCAGGAAAAATACGAGGGCATTCTCCTGCTGTACGGGGTGGACATCATGGTGCAGACCGCATTCCCGGCGAAGTGTGATTATCCTCCGTATGACAGGCAGGCTATCCGGGTAACATGGAGCGAACATGAGGGACAAAAGATTGCCAGGCTTCAGGTTTCTCCGTACATGTACCCGGTATACCGGGCTGCGATCCAGTTCTACAGGATACTTTCAGAACAGGGATACCATCTCATCGTGGACGAGGTGTTGTTTGATAAGAACAGGATTACCCCGTATTTTGAGATACTATCCCGCGAAACGGTGTACTTTATCGGCATAAAACCCGGAAAGGACGTCGTCATCACACGGGAAAAAGAACGGGGAGACCGGCTTTCCGGACTTGCCGCTGGATTGTACGACGAGGTGTATCATCCCCTTTTCACCTATGACCTGACGCTGGATACGGGAAGACTTGCACCTGATGAGTCTGCAGACCGGATCCTGGATTACATACGGCAGACAGAAGATCCACAGGGTTTCATCACTTCGGGAAAGGCATGGCTTGACCGGGAGGGACAGTAGGATCGTCCTGTCTGTTCACCAGCGCCATATCCCGGGAGGCTGCTCATCTTCTGTATCGAAGGGGACAGCATCCACGGACCTCATCAGGGTATTCAATCCAATCTTTCGGATTTCTGCACCTGAATCGCTCTTCATTGTATAAGGCAGACTTTCAAAAAAATGGTGCCATTACCTACATATACCGCTCTAACGCAAGCCCTGCCAGATCGGTAAACATCTCCAGCATCCTCCCCTGGTCCGGGGGTATTATCCCGTCCTTTTCCTCAGGCTGGACCCCGAGAACCCCAAGCACCCCCTTCCGGCTCCTGATGGGAATAAACCTGAACCGTGAAGCAGGGAGGATCCCGGTATCATACCCGGCTATGGTCTTTTTAGAGAATGCCCAGACTGCTACCGCTTTATCATCATCGGTAATGACCAGACCAGGCGATGCCTGCGTTATGGTAAGGATAGTATCCTCCGCCAAAAGGACAACCGATCTCCAGGTGAAGTTCTCTTCAACCTTGGCGATCATCGCCAGGCAGACCGACTCACTATCCGCAGCTCCGGTCATCTTCTTTGCCAGGTCATAGAGGACGGAGACCTCCCGTTCCCTGGCATGAACTGAAACGGCATAATCCTGAGATCGGGATATGAGAATACTGATCACGATCCCGACAAGAAGCATGACGAGAAACGAGATGATGTACTGGGTATCAGATACCCTAAAGGTATAGTAGGGGAGCACGAAAAAGAAGTCAAAGATGATAACCCCGAGCAACGCGGTAAATATCGCAA
Organism: Methanospirillum sp.; assembly: GCA_028679485.1. Taxonomy (GTDB): domain Archaea; phylum Halobacteriota; class Methanomicrobia; order Methanomicrobiales; family Methanospirillaceae; genus Methanospirillum. The sequence continues at coordinate 1,979 of JAJRBL010000195.1, forward strand.
GGAATAACCCTTTCCGGAAAGCAGCAATAACCACCGCCATCAGGTAGAGCATCATCAGGTTTGCCGGCGAGAGGAAACCTTTCGTAAGTTCTCCAAAGACGGTCAGAACTGCAACCAGGAGTACGCTCTCAAGGTATCGCTTCGGGTAAATCTCCGGAATAAAAGATAGATCAGATGAAGAGACTTGATCTCCTTTTTTTTCGCTGCTGCTGATGACATAGACATCAATATCCCCGCTTTTATGGATCATCTGGTCCACGATGGATCCAAAGACGATCTCCTTCCACCTGGGCCTGAGGGTCTTGCCGATGATGATCCTCGTGATATTATGGTTCTTAGCATAATCGATGAGGGTATCTGGAATATTAAGACCGAATAGTCTCTCGGTCTTCCCCCCCAGACTCTCGGTTAGCCGGATCGTCTTCCAGATCTGGTCTTTTGCCTGTTTTGGCAGATGGTGCTGGGCAGGAGTCTCCACATACACCGCCCGCCAGTCAGCATTCATCCGGTCTGCCTGGCGCTTGGTAGTCCTGACAAGTTTTTCAGAGAGCGGACTTGGCCCGATAGAGATGAGAAGATGCTCAGTGGCAGGCCAGGGACCGGGAATGGACCTGGTCTGCATGTACTCCAGCATCTGGTTATCAACCCGGTCTGCGGTTTTTCGCAGGGACAACTCACGGAGGGCAAAAAGATTCCCTTCGTTGAAGAAGTTCCCGAGAGCCTGCGCAACCATGTCAGGAACATAGACCTTTCCTTCGGCAAGACGCTGGAGCAGGTCAGGCGGAGGGAGGTCCATAAGCTCTATCTCATCTGCCTCATCGATAACCCGGTCCGGGACAGTCTCTCTCACAACAATCGAGGTTATCTTTGCAACCACATCACGAAGACTCTCGATATGCTGGATGTTCACGGTAGTATAGACGTCGATCCCCGCCTCCAGCAGTTCTTCAAGATCCTGGTACCGCTTTGCATGCCTGAAATCCGGGGGATTGGAATGGGCCAGCTCGTCCACAAGCACGAGCCTGGGATGTTGCATGAGAACCTCGTCAAGGTCCAGCTCAGAGAGAGAGGTTGTTTTGTACGGGACGATTCTCCGGGAGATGAGGGGAAGACCGGTGACCAGTTCGTCGGTCTCAATCCGTCCGTGAGTCTCGACGTACCCGATCCTGACATCAATCCCCTCTTTCTGTCGCTCATGGGCAGCTTTCAGCATTCCGTACGTCTTTCCGACACCGGCTGCGTACCCGAGAAATATCTTGAGTTTTCCCCTCGTCCTCCGTTCCTCTTCCTTTTGAATCTGTGCAAGAAGGAGATCAGGGTCAGGTCGCCGGTCATCCATGGTTATCCCATCCCGAAAAGTACCAGGAACAGGTCAATGATCTTTATCCCCAAAAAAGGCGTGATTACTCCCCCTGCACCATAGAGAAGGATATTGTTCCGGAGGGCTTCATCTGCGGTCATCGGTTTGTACTTCACTCCCCGGAGAGCAAGAGGAACGAGGGCGATGATGATTAACGCATTGAAGATTACGGCAGAGAGGATCGCCTGGTGAAGATCCATGAAATTAAGGGCTGACAGGGCAGGATAGGTACCCACAAAAGCTGTAGGGATAATAGCAAAGTATTTTGCGAGATCGTTGGCGATGCTGAAGGTGGTAAGTGCTCCCCTTGTCATGAGAAGCTGCTTTCCGATCTCAACGATCTCGATAAGTTTGGTCGGATTGCTGTCAAGATCCACCATGTTTGCCGCTTCACGTGCAGGTTGGGTCCCGGTATTCATCGCCACGGCAACATCGGCCTGGGCCAGGGCAGGAGCATCATTTGTCCCGTCACCGGTCATGGCAACCAACCTTCCTCCTTCCTGGTATTCCCTTATAAGGTTCAGTTTACTCTCCGGAGTTGCCTCGGCAAGGAAATCATCAACGCCGGCCTCAGCTGCAATCGTTGCAGCAGTGAGCCTGTTGTCACCGGTGATCATCACAGTCCTTATCCCCATGTGACGGAGTTGGGCAAACCGTTCTTTTATCCCTCCTTTGACGATATCCTTGAGATATATAACTCCTAGCGCTTTTCCATCCTTTGCCACGACAAGCGGAGTCCCTCCGGCCCGGGAGATAGCCTCCACTTCATGCAGGAGTTGTTCTGATACCTCGTTTCCCTGCTCCCTGATGTATGCAAATACCGCTTCTGCTGCCCCTTTGCGTATCATCACCTCATCGGTATTCACCCCGCTCATCCGGGTATGGCTGGAGAACGGGATGAACTCCATACCGGGAGTACTGTCATGGGCTCCGACCACCCTTCCCCGGAGACCATATCGTTCCTTTACAAGTACCACGATGCTCCTCCCTTCCGGAGTCTCGTCAGCGAGCGAGGCGAGCTGGGCAATCCCGGCAAGATCGGTGATATCTGTTCCGTCAACCGGAATAATCTCCCCGGCTGAAACAGAGATGAGATCGTCTCTTTTCAATTGCAGGGAGGATATCTTTTCACAGGCTGCGGACTGCGGAGTTGAATCCCGCACCGGATGGTATGACCTGGGAAGCAGGTGTGCCGGGGTATCCTGTCGCATCTGTTTCAGTGCCTGTGCCTGGGCTTTCCCCCTGCCCTCGGCAAGAGCCTCGGCAAAATTCGCAAATAGAACGGTAAACCAGAGCCAGATCGTGATCATGCCAGTGAACCAGGGTGATTCGTCCCCGTTACCGGCGCATGCAGAGAGCCAGAGAACCGTTATCAGGAGACTTCCGGCTTCAACCGTGAACACCACCGGATTTTTTACCATCTGCCTGGGATCGAGCTTGAGAAAGGCATCAATGGCCGCTCTCATGTACACCTCTTTCTGAAATGAGAACTCTCTGGTCTTCCTGGTTTCAGACATGAGGGACTCCTCCAGTCTGGATCAGGTATTCAGCGATTGGTCCGAGTGAAAGGGCAGGAAGGAAGCTGAGAACACCGATGGTGATGACAACGAAGACCAGCCAGATAATAAAGAGGGGCCGGTGGTCCTGCAGGGTGCCTTCTGAAGGGGGAACAGTTTTTTTCTTCGCAAAGGAACCTGCAAGGGCGAGAACCAGGATGAGAACCGGGTATCTGCCAACGAGCATTCCGATTGCCAGGGCAATATTGTAAAAGAGGGTGTTTACCGAAAGACCGGCAAATGCACTTCCGTTATTCCCGACCGCAGACGAAAATGCATAGAGAATCTCGGTAAATCCGTGTGCTCCGGGATTGAAGATAGCCGAAGTGCCTGCCCCCGTCATGACGGCAATGGCTGATCCGGTAAGGATCGCGGCCACCGGGATAAGGATGACCGCTACTGCAAGGATCATCTCTGATGGTTCTATCTTCTTCCCGAGATACTCGGGTGTTCTGCCTACCATGAGACCGGCGATGAACATGGCGATGATCACGTAGACGATCATCACCGCAAGGCCTGAACCGACACCGCCGAAGATGATCTCGCCGAACTGGATCATGAGGAGGGGTATCATCCCCCCGAGCGGGGTAAAAGAGTCATGCATGGCATTCACCGCTCCGCACGAGGTGGCTGTGGTACTCACGGCAAAGAGAGCACTATTAAAGACACCGAATCTCATCTCCTTACCTTCCATGTTTCCCCCAGGCTGGAGGGATGAGGCTGTCTGATCGATTCCCCATGAATCGAAACCGGGGTTTCCTCCCTGTTCAATCCAGAAGCAGATCCCGATACATGGGATCAGGATAAGACTCATCGCCACGAGAAGAGCAATACCTTTCTTCTCCGAACCGATCATCCTGCCGAACGTGTAACATAAACCTGCAGGGATAAGAAGGAGGGCCAGAATCTCGATGAAATTAGAGAGAGGAGTGGGGTTTTCATACGGATGGGCGGAGTTGACATTGAAGAATCCTCCCCCGTTCGTTCCGAGGAGTTTTATCGCAACCTGGGATGCGGCAGGACCCTGGGGGATGACCTGGGCTTCGCCTGAATCAAGGAGCGGGATGGAGATTGGATCGTCAAAATTCTGTACGGTTCCCTGTGAAACGAGGATAAGGGAGAGGAGAACACTCAGAGGAAGAAGAATCCAGATACTCCGCAGGAGGAAGACCCAGAAGTTACCAATGGTACTGGTCCGTTTCCGGGTAAATCCATAGATAAGTGCTACGAACACTGCCATCCCGGTGGCAGCAGACAGGAAGTTCTGGACAGTCAGACCAACCATCTGGGTGAAATAACTCAGGGTCGTCTCCCCGGCATATGCCTGCCAGTTGGTATTGGTGGCAAAACTGACTGCGGTATTCATGGCAAGATCAGGGCTGACTGCCCCGAGACTGAGAGGATTTGACGGAAGATACTGCTGCAGTTCCTGGAGGAGAAAAACTGCCAGGATTCCAAGAAGATTAAAGAGAAGAAGCGAGCTGGCAAAGGTCTTCCAGTCCATCTCATCATCGGGGGATATACCGGAGATCCTGAGTATCCACCGCTCAAGGGGATCAATCAGGGGAGAGATCAGGGTCTTCTTTCCCTCGTATACCCGGGCCATGAACCGTCCCAGGGGAACAACCAGGAGAAACAGTACGAGGAAAAATAAACCATACTGTATGATGTCCCGTTCCCTGACACCTGAAAAATAGGGATAATCAGCTGAATACTGCCCTGAAAGGGCAGATACGCCAGAGGGTTCATCCAGAAGGGCAGATTGGTGATACTGGTCAAGGGCAAGATTCAGCCGCAGCACATTTACCCGGCTTTCTCCGAGAAGAGCGAGATCAGGATCCCGGATATGCTGGTTGACCAGTGCAGTGAGTTCTTCCTCCGAGATGTTTCGGGCTTGTGCAATCCGGGGAACCTGATAATATGCTGAGGCGATACTGATATCAGGATCAAGACCACTTGCAGAGGCTGTGACCAGGTCAACCGGAACAGGGATATCCCGGTTATTGTAGGACTTCAACTGGTCTGCGGAAACCCGGATCTTTTCATGCAGGCCTGGATTTGTCGGCCTGATATTCGAACCTGATGAGAGGGAACTGTTGTATCCGGGCGAGGCAGCCGAGGGTCTTCCCCAGAAATATCCGGGTGAAGTAAAAGGCTGACCAATGAGTTCAGATCCGACTTCTTTTTCATTCTCGGTGATCAGGCTCCCGTGGGACTGCCAGGGAAAAAGAATGTGGGAGAGCCCCGTAACCACGAGGGGATACACGAGACCGGTGATGACCGTGAGCAATACAAAAAGGATAACTGCAGGTTTTCCCTGCCTGATAATTGCTGAAAATAACTGTTCAGTCTGCACAAG
>JAJRBL010000196.1 GCA_028679485.1 Methanospirillum sp.
ATCCTGCCGATTACTCCGCGGACTCTGTTTCTTGGAACAATAACCGGGTTCCGGGTTAATAAATCATGAAAAAAGTCATAGAAACAGGAGAAAGTCTCTTCTTCATCAAAATCACTTCCGATAAGATACCCGTACCTGATTGACCAGAGGTACCGTTCTGTGATGGTTGCGTTGTCAGTTTCACCGGTAATTTCAATATACGAGGAGTATAAGGTTTTCATTACCATTCCGGCTCTGCTGACAACCTGTTGTATCCTCCCATCCGGATCCTTGTCAAAGAAATGAAAATCGCCCACTTCCTGAATTAACCGTAAAAGAGTCTCAGTTCTGACAAGACCAGATTCCTGGAGATGTTCACGGGTATAATCGGTTCCAAAAACCAGAAAACCCGTGAGAGTTCCTCCAGGAACCAGGGGTGTAATCCTGAACCTGAACCAGTTTTTCTTACCGTCAGGCTGCGTAACCTCGGTTGAAATCGTAACAAAATCACAAGATTCGCGAATCCTGGCACATTGTTCCTGATTTGCAGCAAATGAACTGTTCAGGTGGAAAAAAAGCAGGTCCGGCCCGGTACCTGATGGATTATTCAGGGGAAAAAAAAGGGAATTAAATTCCAGATTACGGTATACAATATGAAAACCGGGATCCAGTATACAGACAGGATCAGGAACCGTGTCAAAGAACACCGGAACAGGAAGAGAAAAACCATCCGGGTATTGTCTGCTCAATGGTTTTTCCTTCATTATGGATCCTCAGTCATTCTGAAACAGATACCAGTTCCCGCCATACTATCCTCACCAATAAAAACATATATACTATTCGCCGATCTGAATTGAATACCGGTATATGGCTCTGAATAAGTACATATAAGAAGTCATGATGCGAGACACCCCGAAGAAATCCTCATATGTCTCCCCGGTTGTTGTATCTGTTACGCTGGAACGGGATTTATACCCCGAAGAGATAACCGTCATACATACAATTAACCAGGTTTTTTCTCCTGCTGATATCAGGCTGGTTTATGGAGATCGCATACTCTCTGCCGAACTTTATAAATTAGACCCAGAAAAATTTTCTCGTGAATCCCATCTCCTCGTTGTATCTTCAGGACTGTATGAGAGATACAAGAATGGGGGAGATAACCCATTCGCGATCCTTATGGGGAAGATCCTGGCTATAGGTAGTTATGGTATCAGGTACAGGAAACGGGTATATGCGGGTTATGCAGATGAACGAAAGGTATCAGGCAGAAAGGACAAGGAGGCAGAGCGGGGTTCTTATTTTTACGCACGTGATAATTCCTTCACACAGGAACGAAATATCCTGTCTGAAGGGGATATAAACAGGATTATGTGTGGAGATAGCGAGACACTTCTTGCATCTCTCCCTGACAACTGTATCGACATTATCATCACATCACCACCCTACAACTTTGGTCTTACGTATTCTTCATCAGGCGACAGTGCCCACTGGGAAGCATATCTGGACAAATTATACCGCATCTTCTCGGAAGGAATCCGTGTGCTCTGTTACGGAGGAAGATTTATCGTAAATGTTCAACCGCTTTTTTCGGATTATATTCCTCTTCATCACCTGATATCATCATTCTTCATGGGACAGAAGATGATCTGGAAAGGTGAAATACTCTGGGAGAAGAACAACTACAACTGTAAATATACCTCCTGGGGAAGCTGGAAGAGTCCGAGCAGCCCTTACCTGAAATATACCTGGGAGTTTATTGAAATTTTCTGTAAAGGATCGCTTAAAAAAGGGGGGGAAACGCGGGATATTGACATTACCGATGAAGAATTCAAGGAGTGGGTGGTTGCCAAATGGTCAATTGGTCCTGAACGGCGTATGAAACAGTTCAACCACCCGGCCATGTTTCCCGAAGAACTCATTGAACGATGCCTTAAACTATTCAGTTTCAGAAATGACATCGTTCTGGATCCCTTCAACGGTGTCGGGACTACCACCCTGGTGGCAGCACGGACAGGGAGGAGGTATATCGGTTATGATATCTCTCCGGATTATTGCGCCACGGCAGAAAAACGGATAGAAGATATCGGTACTCCCGTATCGGCCAGAGAAAACAAGAGAGAAAAAGGGAAGCACAGAGTCAGCGTCTCGAAACACGATAAAAACAGACGGAAAAGAAACATGCCCCAAGTGCAACAAACCCTGGAAGAGGGCTTTTTTGAGCATTCTCCTGACGATTAATACTCTGATTCTGATTTATTGCCTGCCGGGCATATTCATAATTCGATCTCGCCTTAGTATTCCGGGGATCAAGGGTTAATGCCTGACTGGAGGCATTGATCTCCTCTTCATACTCTCCAAGGGCTCCGCAGGCAGTCCCTTTCAGGACCCAGGCTTCAACGAGGGAGGGATCCTCACCCAGTGCCTTTTCTGCTGATTCGAGTGATTCCCGGTACCTTACGGTATTGACATAGAGGGAAGCTTTTGAAGAGTTCACGTAGGGATCAGCCGGTTTTATGGAGTCAGCTTTATTCAGACAGGTTTCTGCTTCCACATATCTCCCGGCATCGATCAGGATTCCTGCTTTTGTCACGAGAGCAAGGTGAAAATCAGGATTAAGAGCAAGTGATTTATCAATTAATACCAGGGCTTCATCAGGAGAACTATTCGATGCTGCATCTACTGCCTGGTTATAATAGGATACTGCATCCACCACTTTTCCTTTCAATTCAGCAGAAAAAGCCGGAGGGAAGATCAGGCAGAGAGAAAAAAGCATGAAAATAAGGATTAAATAGTGTGTATACGGTACGGTTCCCTTCATCATTTACTATCTGCTTCCCTGTGATATCGCATTATCGGATATCCTCAGCAGGTGCCTTTTCCATGAAGAAGAGAGCAGTCATACCGTGCTTGTTAAATGTTAGCGTGGCTCAAGTTAGCATGGATATGTTTGGATTACCTGATGTAACTATACTGACTGTGGGAGGAGCCGTGGTTATTTCTCTGGTTCTTCTCATTTTCTGGGGATTTTTCTTCAGGGGTGAGGACTGATGGCTGACATCATAACCGTTCTTGTTGTGGGGGCATATTGTCTTGCCATGATAGGGATTGGTGCCTGGGCATCGAAAAAGATCAAGAATACCGAGGATTACCTGGTTGCAGGAAGATCGCTCGGGTTCTGGGTCTTTGTTCTCCTCATGATCGGAACCGTCTGTTCCGGAATGTCGCTTCTCGGAGTATCCGGTCTAGGGTACAAGTTCGGATGGCCAACGATCTGGGAGCAGATCTTCGTTCCGCTCTCCATTGCCTTCTGTATCATCTTCTTCGGGGTCAAGCTCCATACGATTACCCGGAAAAGCGGGTATATCACCGTTCAGGACTACCTGGCCCACCGGTATGAAAGTCCGGTAGCCCTGCGGACATTATCTGCAGTCGCCGGCATCCTGGTCTCCCTTATCTACCTGGTAGGCCAGTATACAGCAATATCCATCGTCCTGATGTGGTTGTTTGGAATTCCTCTCTGGCTTTCACTGGTTATTGCAACCCTGGTAGTAACCATCTACACAACCATCGGAGGATTGTATGCCGTGGCATGGGCTGCACTGGTCCAGTCGATCATCCTCATCCTGGGTGTACTCATCATGGCACCGATCATCATCTTTTACGCCGGGGGATTCACCCATGTCAACGAGTTCATGGCATCGGTAAATCCTGATCTGGTTATGCCGTACATGAGTACCGGGGTCATGTTTACGCCGGATTATCTTGTTTCATTCGGTATAATGCTCATGATCGGCCTGGCCTGTGCTCCCCATGTCATCAACAATGTTCTCGCAGTTAAGGATGTCAGGCTCTTTAAATGGGCACCGCTGATGGGATTTTTAATATATGGCATTGTCATGTTCCTGTTAAAATTCGCCGGATTTGCAGGAATTGCTCTCGTAAAGGAGGGAGCATTTGTGTTGCCGAATGTTCCCAACGCACAGGACTTCGTTATACTCTATGGTATTCAGAATGCACTTCCCTATGTCGCCTTGTGGTCGGTTTTCGCGGTGATAGTTCTTGCAGCGGTTATGTCCACAACCGACCGGCTCATGCTTACCGTGGGAGGTATGTTCTCCTGGGATATCTACAAGAAGATCCTGAAACCTGATGCACCTGACCGTCAGGTGCTTTTTGTAAGCAAGATCGTAGTGGTCCTCTCGGCTGTTCTTACCATGCTTGTTGCACTCAACCCCCCGGACATGCTTGCCTTCCTGATCTGGATGGGGATCGGGCTAATGCTTGCCACATTCGCGGTTCCATTACTAGCAGGACTGTATTGGCGCAGGGCAACCAGGATGGGAGCAATAGTCAGCATGGCAGCGGGTGTTTTAAGTTCAGGCATCTTCGGGGCATACTACCAGTATGTTGCGAAACTTCCCCTTCACTACAGTTTTTACGCGGTACTGGTTTCGTTAATTGCCATGGTGGCAGTAAGCCTTTGTACTGAAAAAACCAGTGAGAAAGTACTTGATGAGACAAAGACAGGATGGTTCATCCGTTGTTCTTCTGAATAACACTTTTTTCTGATACTTTGAAGTAATAAGAATATGCCGGGAACCTTAATTCCGGCTATTCTTTCGATACTGGTTATTTTTTCAAATCAAAACAGAGTACTAATAAATACCCGTTCTTAAAGATCTCATTATATTCATGGAGCACCCCACCGGAACATCGATCGTCAAAGCAGCAGGCCTGGTATTCGGGGATATAGGTACCAGCCCGATATACACGCTTTCGGTTCTTTTTCTGTTTATACCCCCGACATATGCAAATATTGTGGGTACAATATCACTCGTCTTCTGGACACTGACCTGCATGGTGACCCTTCAGTATACCTTCCTGGCAATGCGCCTTTCTGAAACCGGGGAAGGGGGAACACTTGTTCTTAAGGGGATCCTTCTTCCTCTCCTTAATGACCAGAAAAAAATCGTCTTATTTACTCTCCTTGCAACACTCGGGATCTCCCTCATGATAGGTGAATGTGTTATCACGCCTGCTATCTCCATACTTTCCGCGGTTGAGGGAATCAAACAGATCCCAGGGTGTGAACTCGTTTCACAGGACTGGCTGATACTGCTTGCAATAATCATTGCGATAGGTCTCTTTGTGTTTCAAAAAAGGGGAACTGAAGGAGTTTCGCGGACATTCGGCCCGGTAATG
>JAJRBL010000197.1 GCA_028679485.1 Methanospirillum sp.
CAGGTGCTGGAGAAACTATCGCTCCTACCGGTTTCACCTGATAAAAAAGAGTGACTTTTTTCAGACAAGAAGCCTGACAAGAAGGGCTTTCTGGACATGCAGCCTGTTCTCGGCCTGGTCCCATACCGCACTAGCCTTGCTGTCTATGACCTCGTCGGTAATCTCCCAGTTACGGTGTGCCGGAAGACAGTGCATTGCCAGGGCACCAGGTTTTGCACCGTTCATCAATGCCTGGTTGACCTGGTACGGGGCGAAGATCTTACGTCTCCGGTCTATTTCTTCCTCCTGGCCCATCGATACCCAGGTATCTGTCATCACCACGTCGGCATCAGAAACAGCCTCGCGGGGCTCGGTGACGATACGGACTTTCGCTCCTTTCTCCTGTGCCTCTCTGACGATGGCGGAAGAAGGACTGAATTCAGGGGGTGATGCCACCACAACCTCCATCCCGGTCAGGATGGTACTGAATATAAGCGAGGTGCAGACGTTGTTTCCATCACCTATCCATGCGACCTTGACACCCTCGGTCCTGAAGAGCCGTTCCTCAATGGTCATGATGTCTGCCAGGATCTGGCAGGGATGTTCCCGGTCAGAAAGACCATTGATAACTGGTATATCTGCATTAGCTGCAAGTTCAAGTACTTCATCGTGACGGTTTGCCCGGATCATGATTGCAGAGACAAACCTGGACATGACCTTGGCCGTATCCCGGATTGCTTCTCCACGCCCGAGTTGCATGTCTTTCGGATTCAGGAAGAGGGCATATCCCCCAAGTTCGAACATACCTGCCTCGAATGAGATCCTGGTACGGGTCGATGACTTTTCAAAGATCATCCCCAGGGTTTTATTGGCAAGTACAGGCGTATGAACTCCCAGCCGCCTCTCCTCCTTCAGGCGGCGTGCACTGGCTATAAGGTTAGTGAGTTCATCGCTGGAGATATCAAGTATCGAGATAAAATCCTTCTTCATCTGATCGCCTGCATATGCCGTATCCTCTTCTCAAGCAGTCCGGCAGTACCGATATCGCGACGGTGGCGTACCGGTCCGGTGACAGACGATGCTGCCTCTTCGGCAGTTTTCTCGGCTGATTCAAGCGTATCACCGATCCCTACGTATGCGAGGGTCCGGGAACTCTGGGAAACCAGGTGGTCACCGTCCCGGAAGACACTTGCATAATAACAGAGTGCAGAAGATCCGGTTCCTTCCCTGATGGGCTGTCCTGAAACAGGATTATCCGGATATCCTTCGGGAACCAGGTACTTGCAGACCGTAGCCTTGTGTTCGAACTCTATATTCATCGTATCGAGTGACTGCGAGGTTACCGCCCTGACAATCTCCGTGAGATCTGTCTTCAGTATAGAAAGAACATTCATCGCTTCAGGATCACCGAACCTCGCATTGAATTCGATAACCATGGGGCCTCGGGCCGTGTTCATGAACTGACCGTAGAGAATCCCGAGGTACGGTGTTCCTTCCGAAGCGAGGGCAGATATGGCTTGCTTCATGATCGTAAGGGCTTTTTCATAATCTTCACCGGTAACAAAGGGGAACCGGTGATCCGGCAGGGTGTATGCACCCATGCCCCCGGTGTTCGGCCCGATATCACCCTCATATGCCCGCTTGTGATCCTGCACCAGAGGCATGGGAACAAGATGTATTCCATCGACAAATGCCTGCAGGGTAAACTCCTCGCCTACAAGAAGTTCCTCGATAACCATGTCTCCGGAGAGGTTCCTGACATACGTGTACGCCTCTTCCCTCGTCAGATGTTCACCCATGATCCTGACCCCTTTTCCTCCGGTCAGACCTGCAGGTTTTATCGCATACTCATCCTCTGATGAACGAAGGAATTTTTCTGCCTCATGACCGGTATGAAAAATATGGTATTGGGGAAGTCCTGGAATGTTATACTTGCACATTAAACTCCTGCAGAAAGATTTGTCGGTCTCAATACGTGCTGCCATCATGGATGGCCCGACGCACCTGACACCGGATTCTGAAAGAATATCTACGATTCCGGCTTCAAGAGGCGCTTCAGGGCCGATAAAAGCATAGGAAATATTCTTTTCACGACAGAACCCGGCAACTGCATGGATATCGGTCTCCGGACAGATTAGAATTCCTTTTGCCAGTTCTGCGATTCCCGGATTTTTCCGGGTCATTACCGCGTATAACTCGGTAGTCGGACTGTGTGCAAGTGCTTTGGCAATAGCATGCTCCCTGCCTCCGCTGCCGACAACGAGGATTTTCATATAGATCATATGACAGTTGAAAACAAAAATCAGTCGCTTATGAGTTCCTGCATACTGATAAGCGGTATGAGCCGGATACCCATTTCTGAAAGTTTCTCTGCAGCACCTTCATTCCGATCCACGACCGTAACAACCAGGTTGACATCGCCCCCTGCATTCCTTATCTGTTCAATGCCAAAGACTGCAGAGCCGCCGGAGGTGGTTGCATCCTCGATGAGAAGTATCTTCCTGCCTTTTGTATCCCCTATGCAGAGATCAGACAGGCCATGCCCTTTCTGCTCCTTCCTGATGATGATATAGGGTTTTTCGGAGCCCAATGAGACCGCAACGGCCAGGGGAACCCCGCCCACAGCAACACCTGCTACCGCATCAAAGGGCAACTCCTTTCCGAGGACCTCTGTAGCAATCACCCGGAGAATGTGCGGATCGGTAATGGCCTTCTTGATGTCGATGTAGATTTTGCTTTTCCTGCCAGATGCAAGGGTGAAATCGCCAGATTTTATTGCTCCTGACGATACGAGGAGATCACGTAATGAATTGGTTACCATGGTACCTTCTTCACTCCGATCTTATAGCCGATAATATTCACCCCACGATGCAGTATGGGAGTAATGATAAGGATGGCCACGAACAGGGGGAGGGTTATCGTCGCGAACAGCCACCCGGGATCAAAGATCAGGCAGAAACAGAATGCCCCGGCAAGAAAATCATACTGATCGATGATCGGCCATTCTCCACCCCGGTCAATGCCCTGTCTCCTTTTAAAAAAACTTTTAACCATGTCTCCGAGGAGGGAACCGGTGGCGAGCAGGAAGACGGACAGGAACGTGTGGGCGGGAAGAAAGGGGATAAATCCAGACATTTCTGTCACGATCTCAAGCAGCCCTGCGAAGCATCCTGCCGCGACCCCCCCGGCAAATCCCCGTATGGTCTTCCCGTCACCGAGGATACGTCTGCCGTCACGCCAGTATCTGCCCGCGTCTACCGGGGTCCCGCCTCCTACTGCAGCTGCAACTGAATTCGGGAGATATGCCGGCAACATCATCCAAATCGCAGAGATTATCAGGATTAATCCGTCTAAGAGTACAGAGGTCAAATTCAGCATACCTATAAGGGTACGTTTTTGCATACATATGAGACACAAGATGATTCAGGGGAAGCAGAAAACCGCTGGTGACGAAATGATACTTCTCAAGAAGACTAAAAGTCTCTGCCCTGTCTGTAAAAAGGTGCTAGAGGCAGATATAGAAGAGAAAGAGGGGAAGGTGTACATAAGCCGGACCTGTCCCGAACATGGATATTTTTCATATCTGTACTGGGACGATGCAGACGCCTGGCGCAGGTACGAATCATTCGGAGTCAAGGGAACTGGACTTGCAAATCCCCAGGTGATACGTGACACGAGTTCCTGCCCGTTTGACTGCGGGATCTGTAACCATCATACATCCACTACACTCCTGGCAAATATTGATTTGACAAACCGTTGCAACCTGAACTGCGAATTTTGTTTCGCAAATGCACGGGCATGTGGTTTTATTTATGAACCCTCCCTGGATCAGGTACGTGACATGCTTACAATCCTGCGGTCAGAACTGCCTAACCCGACACCTGCCGTTCAGTTTGCCGGTGGAGAACCCACGCTGCGTGAAGATCTCATCGAAATTATCAAAATGGCAAAGGATATGGGTTTTCTTCAGGTTCAACTCGCAACCAACGGACTCATCATCGCGAATGATCCGGAGTATACCCTTCGCCTGAGAGAGGCAGGTCTTTCAACCGTATATCTTCATTTTGATGGAGTATCAAAAGAGACCAACTTCAAACTGGTACATGATCTGAGAGCAATAGAAAATCTTCGGAAAGCAAAACAGGGAGTAGTGCTTGTTCCCACGATAATAAAAGGGAAAAATGACCATGAAGTGGGAGAGATCATCAAGTTTGCCGCAAATAACATCGATACCGTGCGGGGTATCAATTTCCAGCCGGTCTCATTCACCGGGGCAGCAGATCCTGATGCCATCTCCCGGGAGCGTATTACCATACCCGAGTTGCTTGACCGCATTGAAGATCAGACCGGGGGAGAGGTGGAGAAGGATGACTTCTACCCCGTTCCCTGTGTTGTGCCTATCAGCGACTTTATCGAGGTGTATACGGGAAAACCACAGATTAAATTTACTGCCCATCAGCACTGCGGGGCTGCCACCTATGTATTCGTCCGCGACAAAAAGATTGTCCCGATAAACCGTATGATCGACGTCGATTGTTTTTTCGAGTCGATGGAACGGCTCAAGAGCCAACTGGAATCCGCAGGCCCGATAAGCAGGAAGATGGTAGCACTCAGTGGTATCAAGGAGTTATACTCGTCAATCAGAAAGAGCGATGACGGGGGGAAAGAGTTGTGGAAGAGCCTGCGGAATGCCCTGGTCACCCATAACTTTGATTCGCTCAGAGAATTTCACTGGAATGCCCTTTTTATCGGAAC
Organism: Methanospirillum sp.; assembly: GCA_028679485.1. Taxonomy (GTDB): domain Archaea; phylum Halobacteriota; class Methanomicrobia; order Methanomicrobiales; family Methanospirillaceae; genus Methanospirillum. The sequence continues at coordinate 4,735 of JAJRBL010000197.1, forward strand.
CATGCATTTCATGGACAACTATAATTATGACGTGGATCGGGTGAACCAGTGTTGTATTCATTATGCAACTCCTGACGGAACGCTCATCCCCTTCTGTACGTACAACAGCGGACCGGTCTTCAGGGAACAGATCTGGAAGAAATACAGCAAGAATCCAGAGTAATTCTTTTTTAAAGAGATATCCGGCGGTGATGAGGCATGCTTGTAATTATTCCAAAACCTACCGATATTCCCTCTGACAATTCTACCAGGATGGTCATGGATGAACTTGACCGGATGAAGTACCCGTACCAGATACGGTTTCTCGAGGTAACCGATCCCTTCTCGGATGACCTCTCCGGGGCAACGATCTGGGCATGTGGAATACGTCAGAACGGACATAACTTCGAATGTCTCCAGGCTTTATCCCTGAAAAACCGGGTTATC